>JBGTMK010000224.1:0-5474 GCA_041743605.1 Nostoc sp. | reverse complement strand
TCTCATAATCTAGATTTGTCTACCTAGACTGAAAGAAAAATTTTGCAGCATTAGCTCTTAAAAAATTATAAAAAATGGCAGAGAACAGTATCCCTATTTCTCTGCCATTTTTAATCTAAGTAAACATATTTATAGAATATTTAATATTGAAAACCTTTAGCAATTAGCTAGTTAAGATAGATTTTTATCTAAGTAATCTATTTGTGCTGAATAAGCAAATAGATATATGCCAAAATAAATCACCAATTGTTGAAAGTTATCATCAGCTTAAATAATAAAGATTTGCAAAAGCTTTAAAAATTTGAGCATCACAATTAAATAAAATTAGAAATACAAAATAATTGTTGGGCATTGAAAAGAGGCAGAGGGGCAGGGAGCAGGGAGAAGAGGAGAAGAGGAGAAATAGGTAATTTTTTATTCTCCCCCTGCCCCCTGCTCCCTGCTCTCCTACTTCTCCCCTACTCCCCTCTTTGTCATCAAACTTAGAAAACTTAATAATAAAAAGCACGACAGGGGGTAAAGACCCTTAAAATAATCAGGATTTGTATTCTCGTACTCCAAGGCAACGACTATGCCCCGCCGTGATGACCTCCGGAAGATTCTACTGTTAGGCTCTGGCCCAATTGTGATTGGACAAGCCTGTGAGTTTGACTACTCTGGCACTCAAGCCTGCAAAGCGCTCCGAGAAGAAGGCTATGAAGTGGTTTTGGTCAACTCCAACCCTGCAACGATTATGACCGACCCGGAAACGGCCGATCGCACTTACATTGAGCCGCTGACACCGGAATTGGTTGAAAAAGTCATTGAGAAAGAACGCCCTGATGCTTTACTACCAACGATGGGAGGGCAAACCGCCCTCAATCTCGCCGTTGCTTTAGCCAAAAATGGGGTGTTGGAAAAATACGGCGTTGAGTTAATCGGCGCTAAACTACCAGCCATTGAAAAAGCCGAAGATCGAAAACTTTTTGGTGAGGCAATGGCAAGGATCGGGATAGCTGTGTGTCCTAGCGACACAGCCGAAACTTTGGAAGAAGCCAAAGCTGTTGCCCGCCAAATTGGTAGTTATCCCCTAATTATTCGTCCAGCTTTCACAATGGGTGGAAGCGGCGGCGGTATTGCCTATAACCAAGAAGAATTTGAAGAAATGGCACAGGTAGGTATAGATGCCAGCCCTGTTTCGCAAATTCTGATTGACCAGTCTTTACTCGGCTGGAAAGAATATGAGCTTGAAGTGATGCGTGACTTGGCAGATAACGTGGTGATTATCTGTTCTATCGAAAACCTTGACCCTATGGGCATTCACACCGGGGACTCAATTACCGTCGCTCCCGCGCAAACCCTCACTGATAAAGAATATCAAAGGCTGCGGGATATGGCAATTAAAATCATCCGCGAGATAGGTGTGGAAACTGGCGGTTCTAATATCCAGTTTGCCGTCAATCCGCTGAATGGTGATGTAGTTGTAATTGAGATGAACCCCCGCGTTTCCCGCAGTTCGGCTTTATCTTCCAAAGCTACGGGTTTCCCCATCGCCAAAATGGCAGCAAAGCTAGCTGTGGGCTACACCTTGGATGAAATTAAAAATGACATCACCAAGAAAACTCCCGCATCCTTTGAGCCGACAATTGACTATGTGGTGACAAAAATTCCCCGTTTCGCCTTTGAAAAATTCCCCGGTTCTGACCCAGTACTGACCACTCAAATGAAATCAGTCGGGGAAGCAATGGCAATTGGACGGACGTTCAACGAATCCTTCCAAAAGGCACTGCGATCGCTAGAAACAGGACGCGCTGGTTGGGGTTGTGACAAAGCCGAAAAATTACCCAGTGGTGAACAAATCCGCGCCCAACTGCGGACACCTAACCCCGATCGCATTTTTGCGGTGCGTCATGCCTTGCAACAAGGGATGACCATTGAGGAAATCTATGAACTCACTGGTATTGACCGATGGTTCTTAGATAAATTGCAACAACTGCTAGATGTCGAGAAATTCCTGAAGCGGACACCTTTACAGCAATTGACAAAAGAGCAACTCTATGAAGTGAAACGGGACGGATATAGCGATCGCCAAATTGCTTATGCCACCAAAACCACTGAAGATGAAGTTCGCGCTTACCGCAAGTCGCTAGGAATTATCCCAGTTTACAAAACCGTAGATACTTGCGCGGCTGAGTTTGAAGCCTTTACTCCCTACTACTATTCTACCTACGAAGAAGAAACAGAGGTTTTGCCAGCAACTAAACCCAAAGTTTTAATTTTGGGTGGTGGCCCCAACCGCATTGGACAGGGAATTGAGTTCGACTATTGTTGTTGTCACGCCGCTTATGCCTTGAAGGATGCGGGGTATGAGACGATTATGGTCAACTCGAACCCAGAGACAGTTTCGACAGATTACGATACTAGCGATCGCCTTTACTTTGAGCCTTTAACAAAAGAAGATGTCCTTAACATCATCGAAACTGAAAATCCAGTTGGGGTAATTATCCAGTTTGGCGGACAAACACCGCTAAAGTTGGCTATCCCACTCCAGCAATTTCTCAGCACTCAGCACTCAGCACTCAGCACTAAAATTTGGGGTACATCGCCAGATTCCATCGACATGGCGGAAAACCGGGAACGCTTTGAAAAGATTCTCCAACAGTTAAATATTGCCCAACCGCCTAATGGTATTGCGCGGAGTTACGAAGATGCGCTGATTGTTGCTAAACGTATTGGCTATCCGGTGGTGGTGCGTCCTAGCTATGTGTTGGGGGGACGGGCGATGGAAATCGTTTATTCTGATGCTGAGTTGGAACGCTACATGACCTTTGCGGTACTAGTGGAACCAGAGCATCCAATTTTGATTGATAAGTTTTTGGAAAACGCCATTGAAGTCGATGTAGATGCGATCGCCGATCATACAGGACGGGTAGTGATTGGTGGCATCATGGAACACATTGAACAAGCAGGGATTCACTCAGGAGATTCCGCTTGTTCCTTACCTTCCATTTCCCTATCACCAGCAGTTCTCAATCAAATTCGCACGTGGACGGTGCAGCTAGCGCAAGCGCTGTCAGTCGTGGGGTTGATGAATATCCAATTTGCCGTTATCGGCGCAAGTAGCTATTCTCCCCAAGTTTACATTCTGGAAGCTAATCCCCGTGCCTCCCGCACAGTACCCTTTGTATCTAAAGCAACGGGCGTACAGTTAGCAAAATTAGCATCCTTAATTATGTCGGGCAAAACCTTAGAGGAGCTAAATTTCACAGAAGAAATCATCCCCACACATATTGCAGTAAAAGAAGCTGTATTACCCTTTAATAAATTCCCAGGAACTGATACAATATTAGGCCCAGAAATGAGATCCACTGGTGAGGTGATGGGGATTGACAGCGACTTTGGCCGGGCCTTTGCCAAAGCGGAATTGGGTGCTGGGGAGCGTTTACCACTGACGGGAACTGTATTTGTATCAATGAGCGATCGCGATAAAGCTGCTGCAAGTGGTGTGGTGAAGGAATTTATCGATTTGGGCTTTACAGTGATGGCTACCCTTGGTACACGCCGAGTTCTTCTGGAACAGGGGCTAAATATTGAATTAGTCCTAAAACTCCACGAAGGCCGTCCCCACGTCTTAGATGCAATCAAAAACCAAAAAATCCAACTTATTATCAACACACCTTCCGGGGAAGAAGCTCAAACTGATGCTAGGTTAATCCGCCGCACAGCTTTAGCCTACAAAATTCCCATCATTACTACCATTGCCGGCGCAAAAGCTACCGTCGCCGCCATCCGTTCCTTACAAAACACAACTTTGGACGTAAAAACCATTCAAGAGTACTGTCCGATTGCGAGGGAGTAGGGACTAGGGACTGGGGACTAGGGACTGGGGACTAGGACTAGAACAAAGTTTTTCAAATACCCAATCACCAGTCCCCAATCACCAATCACCAGTCTTCAGTCCCAAGAAAATTAAGTAATTGTTATAAGAGAATGACTATAGTTCTCATTGAGATACTTTAACAAATATGAGGAAAATTCTTTTAACTAGATAATTTCTTAAATTGACTTTTAGTCAGCCTTAAGATAGAGGGCGACGTTGCATGAACTGGAACAACCAGGAAATTTAATGTCGCCATCTAGCCAAAACATTCTCATAAATGTTACAATTGTTAATAAGACTCCAATAGAAAATGTTTAAAAAGCAACCTTTTATCTAACTGTAGATACTTGTGAAAAATAGGAAATAACTGTAGTTTTAGCAGTTAAGAAGCCTAAATTTGATTATTATGAGCAGCCGAGTTTCTCGGGCGCGTAAGTTGCAAACCATAACATGGGTTCCCAGTCTAACTGGGCATCACCCTCATAAAGAAAGCATCTATCCCTTAATGACCCTACCGCCAAACCCATCATTACCAAAGAGTAGCGCCATGAAGACCGCTCAGACAGCCACAGACCTCGTGCGGACTTACCTGCGTGAGATTGGCCGTGTGCCATTATTAACCCACGAGGAAGAGATTTTCTATGGTAAACAGGTGCAACGTTCCTGTGCTTTGCACGAATCAAGGGAAAATCTTGCCACGCAGTTAGGTCGTCAACCGACTTTAGAAGAGTGGGCCGAAGCGACAAAGCTAGAACCAACAGAATTGAACGAAGCGATCGCAGATGGTGAAATTGCCAAGCGCAAGATGGTAGAAGCCAATTTGCGCCTGGTAGTGTCCGTTGCTAAAAAGTATATCAAGCGCAACGTCGATTTACTGGACTTGATCCAAGAAGGTAGTATTGGTATGCAACGGGGTGTAGAAAAGTTTGACCCTACCAAAGGGTATAGATTTTCTACTTATGCCTATTGGTGGATTCGGCAAGCTATAACTCGTGCGATCGCTGAAAAAGCTCGCACCATTCGGCTGCCTATCCATATTACTGAAAAATTAAATAAGATTAAAAAGGCACAGCGCCAATTGTCTCAAAAACTGGGACGCGCCCCTACAGCTGGTGAGCTAGCTGAAGAATTAGAATTGACCCCCAAGCAAGTACGAGAGTATCTAGAAAAGGCGCGTTTGCCTCTTTCCTTAGATTTGCGGCTGGGTGATAACTACGACACCGAACTTGGAGAAATGCTGGAAGATCCAGGAGCATCCCCAGAAGAGTTTGTCATGCAATCTTCCTTATCTTATGACTTAGATCGTCTGATGGGTGATCTCACGCCACAACAAAGAGAAGTGATCACGCTGCGCTTTGGGTTGACTGATGGGCAAGCGTTGACTCTGGCTAGAATTGGTGAAATTTTAAACATCAGCCGAGAACGAGTTAGGCAAATTGAGCGCGAAGCCTTAACAAAACTTCGCAAATCTAAAGCCAACATGGATGAATATTTGGCAAGTTAGTCATTAGTCATTAGTCCTTTGTTCTCGAACAGAATTCAGGAGTCAGGAGTCAGAATTCAGTTGGGTATTCTGTACGACTGGCGGATAGCGCAGCGTTAGCGAGTCTGCGAG
>JBGTMK010000223.1:0-1836 GCA_041743605.1 Nostoc sp. | reverse complement strand
AAAATCTCACCCCTACCTGTATAAATGCACAAGTCAAAATTCTACTTTGTAGAATCCCTTGAATCCCAAAATTAATCACTTGCAGCATTATGGTCTGATTTCCAACTCCAGAAGACTCAATACTTTCTCTTCCAAATCCGTCAAATAAGTACGATTCAGCTTCCCCAGCATCTCCAAAAACTTCTGCACCGATTCTTCCAATGCACTGGAATATACTCGACTGATGCGATCACAAATCACCCGCATCTGCTCACACTCCGCAGGTAGGTAATTGTAAGATTTCAGGTGCTGCAAACCAACAGTGTACTCCCCATTCCAGGTTTTGACAGTGCAGCTAAATTCACCCACATGGTTGACTATGCCCCAACACCCACCCTTACCCCTGAGTTCTGGATTGTCCTTTGCTAGTATTTGGCACACTTCGCCGATTTGGTAGGTATTGGGTACTTGGGTACGCTCCATTATGCGCTGCACAACATCTTTGACGATTCTACCAGTAGGCACTTTCCCGCCAGCAACTTCTACTGCTCTTAGCCACACTTCCTGCTGTTCCTGGGGTTCAAGTTTAGTCATGGGTCGGACTTGCCCCTCTGCTGTTGGCAAAATGTCCACAATTTGTGGACATTTTTGCAAGTTGTCCACAACAACTGCCGCATCAACTAGCTGGTAAGAACGGGAACGATTGTAGCCAAACCTGTCTAAACAGTATTCATCAAAGGTTTTGTGCGTGGAGCGATATAATCTGCGATCGCGTAATTCCGTCAGCGCCTTCCCTGCCTCAAAAAATGCTCTTTCCACTTTCCTCTCCAAGTGCAGGCGATCGCTTTGCTCCTCTTGGGTCAACTCAGTTACTTCAACACCCGTAACTGTAATTGTTGCTGTAGCTGGGTTTTCTTCAAGGTCTTGGTTATCTGGTAGCGTGTCGTCACTGGATGGAGCAGAGGTGGCTTTGTTCCGCTTACGGGGTGGTTTATTCACTATTCCACCTCCTCTAGTTCAATGGTATTTGCTCAAAGTCAATCGCAACACAGCTTTTGAATGTAGATGGTAAATGCGTAGGCGTAACCCACCGCAGGCATCGCTTATAAAATGAGACAGAGCTTAGAGTAAAAAGAGGTTCTTCAGCAGGTTCAATCATCACACTGCTTCTTCCTCAAACAAATCTTCAATATCACATTCCAGCACTTTACAAAGTCTTGCTACTTTTGCGAAAGTTTCTGATCCTTTGCCATATTCCCAATTTCTGATTGTCGAAGTATCAACTCCAACTAAATCACCTAGTTGCTTTTGAGTTAATCCTATTTTTTCCCTTAAAGCTGCAATGCCTTTTTTGGGTGCTTCCGTCAAGTTCAACGGAGGTTTGAAAACTTTGATTAGGGCATTTTCTAGCTTTCTGAGTAATTCAGCTTCGGTTCTAATGTACGAGATTTTAACGCCTTCAAGACGACTTAAGGCTTCTAGCTTAGGATGGCTTTTCCATTTCTGCCTTAAATTGTCTGACATACCCACGTACAGCACCGAGTTATCTTTATCGATTGCCAAGTAAACACAAGGCTCATCCGGCAATGAGTTTCTGTCTTCAAGTGCCACAAATGGCAGCTCCCATAAATTAATATCCTCCATATAAACCATAACTTTTTAGCGCTTCCTTTGTAATATACACGCTAATATATTAGCGCTAATAGCTAATATATTCTTGACAGCGCTAAAAAATTAGCGCATAATAGGAAAAGATAAAGAGAAAGCGCCCTCGACTACCAATCTGAAGCGCTTTCTCTGTTCCTAATAATAAGGAAACTTCATTATGACCCATCCAACCTACACACAGCAAGCCCT
>JBGTMK010000222.1:0-31380 GCA_041743605.1 Nostoc sp. | reverse complement strand
AAATCATTCCAGAAGTGGTGAGGGTAATCAAAGAACTGCGTCCCGCTGATACCGAACCCTTTGTTATGCCTACCCATTGCCCTGTCTGCGGTCAATTAGTGGTGCGAGAATCAGGTGAGGCGGTGACTCGGTGCGTCAATGCTTCCTGTGCGGCGATTCTCAAAGGTTCCATAGAACATTGGGTAAGTCGTGATGCTTTAGATATTAAAGGCGTGGGGGAAAAGTTGGTATATCAACTTGTTGATAAAGGATTGGTGCATTCCGTTGCCGATTTATATGAGTTGACAGCAGAGAAGTTATCTGCATTAGAAAGGATGGGGAAAAAGTCGGCAGAGAAATTAATCGATGCGATCGCTCAATCAAAAAATCAACCTTGGTCAAGGGTATTGTATGGTTTAGGCATCCGTCACGTTGGTAGTGTGAATGCTCAATTGTTGACTCAGAAGTATTTCACTGTAGAGCAGTTAGCTACGGCAAAGCAATCAGACATTGAAGGGATTTATGGTATTGGTGCTGAAATTGCCCAATCTGTGTACCAGTGGTTTCGGATTGATGCCAACCAGAGGTTGATAGAACGCTTGCAAGCAGAAGAATTACAATTAACTGCCACAGAGGAGACAAAAACAGTTGGTGATGGTAATCAAAAGTTTGCGGGTAAAACTTTTGTAATTACGGGTACATTGCCAACCTTAAAGCGAGATGAGGCAAAGGCTTTGATTCAAAAAGCTGGGGGAAAAGTGACTGATTCAGTGAGTAAAAAAACAGATTATTTGGTGTTAGGAGAAGATGCCGGTTCTAAGTTAGAAAAGGCGATCTCGTTGGGAATTACGCAGTTAAGCGAGGCGCAATTACTAGAGATACTTGAAGATTAAAATAAGGTCAACGCCTGGAAAAATATATATTTAGTGAACCAATCCAGGCGATTAACCCAGATTTATCAATCAGCCCGAAAGCATGACCGCTACAATCCGCATTATTTCGTTGGCTGATAAAATCTACTAACTGAATCTTTTAGACTCTGATATCACATATTAATTACTACTTAAAACTTAACTAAATATAACTTTATAATATATTTTGCGAAATTTTGATATGTTCTTGTGTATCAAACTTTATTGGCTTATATCGTGTTCCTCTAATATTAACTGTTATTGAGGTTAAGTAAAACATCTTGTAGATTGATTACTTTCCCTTTTACTCTCGTTGAATTGAAAGCTGGGTGCAAGATATAAGCCAATATGAATAATTAACTCTTGGTATATTTACAGAAATTTGTCATGAAGAAAAAACAACAGGTTTTTAACGGTATTTTATTGTGGGTGGGACTGGCATTTTTGGGTTTAATGCTACAAAACTTCTACAACGTATTGCAATATATTTTCTTTCTTCGAGTACCTATAATTGTTGGCTTATTGCTATTGTTATTACCAACAATTTCAGTGAATACTGGTTTATCAGCGATGCTGAAAAACTTGTTTATACTTCGTGCTAATAATCAATTGGTTTTAGTGATTGGAGGTGCAGTTTTAGCAGGACTGGCTACGATAGAAGTTTTCGATATCATTTTGTATAATTCCCATCTTCGTTTTGATGTACCTCAGCACCAAGGAATTCCAGAATTTCTCCAATATTTAATCGCTATTGTCTTAAGTCTTCCGATTGTCATAAAGGTGATTCAGCTTTCCAAGAAAGAAATAAAGGAAGGAAATCATGGCTGGGAAGGTTGGGGAATTATATTTGGCGTTGTTGCAGGAGCTTTTCTGATAATAACAACTCACTTTGCCAAAATATTTTTTAAATCCAATCAACTTTTAGAACAGGTATTATTAAAAATAATTTCTTTTTTACCAGGAAGAATACAAAGAGGTTATATCGATGGAAGTAGTAATTTATCTTACGGAATTGCTGAAATAGCAGTATTTTCTATCTTTCTTTTAATTCTTTATGGGTTAGGTTATTTGATTTTTAAACCTCGCCCAATCAGGAATAGATTTGAAGTTCCTGCTCTTTTCTATATTACTCTTATTTTATCAATCATGGTAGTGTGGATAGGAGGAATTTCTTTCTTTAACGACGTATCTCGCGTTCCCACATTACTATTATTTTTGGTAGTTTCATCTGCTTCTTATACTATTTTTAAAGTAGATCATTTTTACAAAATGTTCTTAAACAATAGCTGGTTAAAACCGACAGAAGAAAAGTGGATTAATATTATCTCTCAACGACTGAATAATCAACAAAGTGAAGACAAAACTTTAGTAGTGGTTTGTGCAAGTGGTGGAGGTATTCAAGCATCTGGATGGACAACTAAAGTTTTGACTGGTTTACAAGAAGAACTTGGATCTGAATTTACCAAAGCTATTGGTTGGATAAGCTCGGTTTCTGGCGGTTCTGTCGGAACAATGTTTTATTTGGATAGATTTGGAGATCAAGGTTATCCAGAAGAAGGTGAATTAAAACAGATTTTTAAAAGCGCTACAGAAGATAGTTTAGATGCTACAGGTTGGGGATTAGCTTATCCAGATTTACTTCGTTTTATTGGTTTCCCTTTTGTTGTACCAAAAGCGCAAGAACATAATACTGCAACTGAGCAAGACCGTGGTACAGCTATCGAAATAGATTGGAAAGGGGAAATGAAAAATTCCAATGCAACTTTAGCTAGTTGGAGTGAGAAAATTGACCAAGGAATTATTCCTATTCCTATTTTTAATGCAACTTTAGTTGAAGATGGACGGCGTTTTCTAGTTAGTCCAATGACTTTTAGTAAGCACGAGGATTGCAAGTCTATAGACTTTAATACCCTTTATCCAGAATATGATATTGATGTGACAACAGCCGCTAGATTATCTGCTACTTTCCCTTACATATCTCCTGTGTGTCGTCCTAGTCAAGAAACTAAATGGAATTATCATATAGGTGATGGTGGTTACTTCGATAATTTTGGTATTGGTACTAGCGTAGACTTACTTGATAATTTATTAGAATCTGAGCGATGTAACCAAATAAAAAAGGTTATTTTAATCCAAATAAATGCTTTTCCTGATGATGAAAATCTCCAAGAAGAAAAAGGCGCTCCCGGATGGCAGATGGAAGTCATTGGTTCATTGCTTGCTTTATTAAATGTTCGTAGTTCTACACAAAATGAAGGTAATGCATTAAATATCAAACTCCTGACAGACAAGTATAAATGTGGCTACAAGGATGATGAGCAGGAAAAGTTGCAGCAATTTTTGAAAGACAAATCGTGTCAGAAAGGAGTAGAAATTATGCATATTCCGATTAAATTCCCTCGTGGTAAAACTAATCCTCCACTTTCTTGGCAGTTAACCCAAGAACAAAAAAAAGCTATTCAAAATGCATGGGAAGAGTGGAAAATAACTAACTCGGATGTTATCTTTAAACTCAAAAACATATTCTCAGATTGATGAATATTTAGTCAGAAAATGATTTAGGATTTCTGTAACAATCCTATTTAATTTGTGATAATTGTAAACCGTATATCCCCCAACTTTTTTGAGAAGTCGGGGGATATCATGTTAATCAAGCTGGATAAAAAATGCTCGTAGTAAGGACTTTAGTCCTGGCTTTAGGGACTGAAGTCCCCACTACAAACAGTTTATTACAAGTTATTTGGCAGACATCACATAATTCATGATTGCGACAGCAAACTAGTTTGTTTTGCACAATTGGATGATTCTCGTAAAGGCAATTCATGAATTGCCTCTAAGAGAACGGAGGTAAGTTATTCGGGTCAATACCCTGAGATTGCAAATAAGCAATCAGTCGTTCTTTTTGTTGACGTTCTTGTTCAGCGCGTTGGCGTTCTTGTTCAGCACGCTGGCGTTCTTGTTCAATCTGTTCTACAGCCCACGGTAACAAATTACCATCTCGATCCCACCAACGTAACCAATAGCCAGTTCGTCCTTCTTTTGTTCCTTGCCAAGTTCCTAAAAATAAGCCCATTACATCAATCCAATGACGACCATTTTCGTCGGGTTGCTTTAACTCATAGCGTTTATTTTCTAGTTGATAATATTCTAATAAACCGCCATAAGGTTCAAAAATTATGTAGATGGGAATCTGTAAAATTTGCTCGTAGAAAAACCATTTTCCTGGTGGATAAGTTCGCTTTACCGAATATTCTCCGCCCTCAGTATCAGATAAAAATTCAATGGCGATCGCAGGGATATCTCCTTCTAAATTGGGTGTATAACTTTTGCGATTACCCACAACTTCATTAACCGACGGCACATAAACCCAGTCTGGTGCTTTGGCGATAAATTGACCGTTGACAGTCGCACAAAGACCAAAGTTTGAAGCTATCAACATCTGGGGTTGGATGAATCCACTGATTTCTAGGCTTTCACGCAAAGCACCAACCAAAAGTGGCTGACCGGTATTCTCCACTGGTTCATCCTCTAGTTGAAAATCTTTGGGTAAGGCTTCCCAAGAGATTACCAGTTCTGTTGGTGATTTGGCTTGGCTGAGTTGGGTTGCCATAAATACAGCATGAATTTATTTTCGATCTTCACGTCTTTACTATAAATTAAAATAAATCTGAATATATCAGAATATTAAGAAAATCCAGATATAAATTTTGTTTTGTTAACAAAAACAATGCAGTTGAATCGAAGTAATTTTCTCAAATTTCTGATCCAGTCAGAGCCAGGAAAGCCAGCAATATCCAACGGCTTACGAGCTGCTTTAGCGTTAGGGGTTCCCATGCTAATTGGGCAACTCATCAACCAAAGGGAAAGCGGATTATTTGTCGGTTTGATGGCTTATTTTGTCAACTTTGCGAATGTTGGTGGCCCTTACCAGATCAAAGCTAAGGCGATGGCGGCGGCTACTTTGGGAATGGCTGTTTCAGTATTTGTGGGTACTATAGTCGCTAGTGTTCCAGCGCTAGCTGTGGTGCTGACATTTATCTGGGGACTTGCTTCCGGTTTTGCTTCGCTGTATGGTAATGCTGGTGCAAATGTCGGACTGGTACTAGGGATATCATTTGTTACCACGATCGCACAATCAGGAAACTTGGAAACTGCACTCGTGCGATCGCTGCTATGTCTAATTGCAGGTGGATGGGCGATGCTACTTTCTTTGGTAATGTGGCCTTTTAGACCTTATGATCCACTACGGTTAGCTTTGGCTAATTCCTTAAATGCGATTGCTAGTTACATTCAGGCTTTTGTAGGTAAAGTAGCAACATCTGAAAAGATTCTCGAAATTAGACAGGCATTAGAGACAGCACGGACTACTTTAGGTACTGTCAGAATTGGACAGCCAGCGCGGAGTTGGATGGATGAACAATTGTTAGTGCTAATTCAGGATGGCGATCGCTTACTTGGCTCAGTTATCGCTTTAACCGAATTACTCGAAACTCACTTCCAACAACATCAATATCAAGCAGTCCAGCAATTAGTAGACGATGCACTCGAACAAATATCAGTCATTCTCCAAGCTATAGCGAAAGTCATCTCTGGTAAATCTGCCAGCATCGATCTGGGAAATCTCAAGCGTATCTGCGAAGCACTGAAAGAACAAGAAAGTCTGCAAAGAAAAGCAATTGCTGGGAGTGAGACAGACTACACAACTCTCGTTGCTTTCACTAACCTAGTGCTGATGATCGAAAAGCTGATCAAGCAATTGCAATACACGGCTCAGACAGCTAAATCTCTGGTAGAACATAGTAATAACAGCCGCCGAGATGTAGATAGACTTCTGTTAGTTGAAGACAAACAGCGATCGCTCTTAAATTTACTCCAAGAAAACCTCACCTTAGACTCAGCAATCTTTCGCCATGCTCTCCGCATAGCTGTGAGTCTAACTGTAGGCGTAATTCTATACAGCATTACCAATTTACCAATGGGGTATTGGGTGACACTGACAATCATGCTAGTCCTCAAACCGAACTTGGGTGCAACTTTTCAGCGGTTTTTTCAGCGAGTTGGCGGGACAATCTTGGGAGCTGTATTAGCTGCTCTCATCGTTGCGACTATCACCAGTAAGACTGTATTAGCCATCATCATTTTGCTGACAGTCTTTTTTGGCATTTCCCTGATCAGTGTCAACTATGGTTATTCAGTGGTTTTTTTGTCAATATTTGTCTTACTAGTTATTGATATTGGTTATCCCATTGGTTGGGAATTTGCTGGTTTTCGCGTATTGAATACATTAATTGGGGCGGGACTGGCTTTTGCGAGTCATTATTTTATATTGCCAAATCGGGAACGCGATCGCTTACCCAGTCAAATCGCCACTGCACTGCGAGAATCTCACAAATACTTTCAGGATGTGATGGCTGTTTATCAAGGGACAAAAGAGCCTGACTCTACCCTTATCAGTCAACGCCGACAAACTGGACTGGCAATCGGCAATGCCCAAGCCTCCTTCCAAGGATTGCTGCGCGAACCCCAAATGCACAAAGAATTAGTAGAACCAGTAATGACGCTGCTGGTGTACACGGGACGTTTTACTAACGCCGTGACAGTTTTGGCAGTACATCTCGAACATTTTCGAGGAACAGTACCACTCCCAGAATTAGAAACCTTTGTCCGCCAAATTTCGTTACTGTTAGAGCAGTTAGCTGATTCAGTAGAGCAGGAAATTACCCCACCGCCTTTACCTGACTTAGAAGCAACGCTGCGAAAAATCCAACCGCACCTGCAAGCACTGCGTACAGCCCGGATACAAGAACTAGATGTCAATCAAGGACATACACCTATTCGTCAGGCAGTCATTGATTACAGCATATTAGATTTAGAGATTGACCAGATTGTTCGGCGGTTGACTGCTATCCACTCAGCAATGGTAAGGCTAATATCAATTCAGGAGGGGTCTGAATCCCCTTCTGAATAAGACCTTCTGCCTCCTGCCTCGTGCCTCCTGTCTCCTGCCTCCTGCCTTTTTGTAAAGATTGTTTTGCGTTATTGACTCCTATAAGCAGATAATGACGGTTAAGAATTCTCGCTGTGGAGGCAACAGCGTTGAGAAACTTATCAGGTCATAAAGGCAAAATCCTGGTAGTAGATGACGAAGCCAGTATCCGCCGGATTTTACAGACACGTCTAGAGATGATTGGCTACGATGTAGTTACAGCAATGGATGGCGAAGAAGCTTTGTCAGCTTTTCGTCAAGAAACTCCTGATTTAATAGTTTTGGATGTAATGATGCCAAAGCTAGATGGTTACGGAGTATGCCAAGAATTACGGAAAGAGTCAGATGTACCGATTATTATGCTTACAGCTTTGGGAAACGTAGCAGACCGAATAACTGGGTTAGAATTAGGTGCTGATGACTACATGGCAAAACCATTCTCCCCCAAAGAACTAGAAGCTCGAATTGCCAGCTTACTACGGCGGCGCTCCCACAAAACTAATATCAATACTATTCCTAATTCTGGGATAATCCATGTGGGCAATCTTAAAATTGATATAAATAAGCGGCAAGTGCATAAAAATGAGCAACGCATTCAGCTTACAGGTGTGGAGTTTAGCTTGCTAGAGTTGTTAGTAAATCATTCTGGAAAGATTTTTTCCCGATTAGAAATGTTACAAAAAGTGTGGGGTTTTGTACCAGAGCTTCATACAGATACCCGCGTGGTAGATGTGCATATCTCACGATTGCGGACAAAGATAGAATCTGACCCCAATAACCCAGAATTTATTTTGACAGCAAGAGGTAGTGGTTATTTCTTCCTACGAATTATTGAATCAGAACAGAATTCACATCCTCCCACCGCTTAAATATATTCAATACAACTATCAGATTCTTCTTTCCCTGTGCCCCTGCTTCCACAGCAATTGGATATTTTTTGATTGGGAAGTCATTGGTGGTACTGCTGGATAGATTTACTGGTAAGCTGAGATTGTAGTTATCTCCGAAAACAGGCATCAATTTTTATCGTTACCAAAGCACTAAAGCAGACAGAATATAGCTTTCGGGCAACAATGCAAAAACTCCTTTTTAATAGCAAAGATAGATTTAGAGCGCAGGCCCTATTCCTTGGTAAAGATATTAATTTACAGACGTTGGAGAATTACGTTTGCTTGGCGAGTATACCAGTAATGGTTACAGTCGGTGAACAAGGCTGTGCAGTATTGCTGGGCTATGGCGCAGTTGTATTGTTTAACGTTGAGCCTATAGAAAAAGTAGCCTTCTTGACCAAACTATCCTCTGAGGTTAGTGACTCTTTTACCGACCCAGAAACAGAAGAGGTGGAAATTCAGCTCAATGTTGTGGAAAGTGAGCGAGTTAAAGAAGGAAAAATTTTACTGCATGAATTGAGTGTAGAACGCTTGCAGATAGTGGCTGATGTTCTCGCCAAGAGTGTTGTGCTGTCTCACTATGAAACCAGCCTAGCGACTGTATTTGATCAAATTGAACCCTTTGCAGCCAGTCTCCAGCGTGAAAACAGGAGTAGACGCCAGAGCCGGGAATTACTGCGTCAACTTGGGACTACCCTATTAGTTCAACATAAGATTGTGGGTCGAGTAGAAATTATCGATAAGCCAGAGTTGCTCTGGGAATCTCCACAGCTAGAAAACTTATATCTGCGCTTAGAGGATGAATACGAAATCCGTGAGCGTCACCATGCCCTGGAACGAAAACTAGAGTTAATTACCCAAACCGCACAAACAGTCTTGGAGTTCATGCAGCATAGCAGTAGCCAGCGAGTAGAGTGGTATGTGGTGATTTTGATTGTGGTAGAAATTCTGCTGTCACTGTACGACATCATTTTCAAAGGCTAATGCCAATACAGTTCAGAATGAGCAACAAAACCCTGATGTAGCGATTTATCGCATCTTCAAAGACCAATTATTGTACACCAATAAACCCTTAACCCAACCGTATTGAGGCTAATGCTGAATTTGGCGATGTAATACCATTTCACGAAAATAATGAAACAGATATAAACCCTGAAACCCAGACTAAGTAAGACTTTCTTAATTACGAATTACGTTAGCGAGTATTCGTTCCCTTACAGAGAAGCAAGCTACGCTTTTAGCGTCTCGTAGAGAGCGTCACTACGAATTACGAATTGGTATAACACTGTATTTTATAGACAACAGAAGACTCTACGATAAAAAAGGAGCCTAAGTTAGGCTCCTTCATAAAAAAGTGGTAAGAAAATTGTGACTACTTGATAGTTACCTTACCGCCAGCTTCTTCGATGCGCTTCTTAGCATCTTCAGCGGCATCCTTAGCAATACCTTCTTTAACTGCCTTGGGCGCAGCTTCAACCAAGTCTTTCGCTTCTTTCAGACCCAAACCGGTCAATTCCCGGACAATCTTCAGCACGGCAATTTTCTTATCAGCTGGGACTGATTCGAGAATCACTTCAAACTCAGTTTGCTCAACAGCTTCTTCAGCAGGAGCAGCACCACCAGCACCAGGCATCATCATCATGCCACCAACGGGTGCAGCAGCACTCACACCGAAAGCTTCTTCAATTTGCTTAACTAACTCAGAAGCTTCCAGCAAAGAAAGGCCTTTTAGTTGTTCTAAAATTTGATCGGTTGCAGCAGACATTGATATAACTCCTGTAATTTTGATTATTTATTTGTCATCGGTCATTGGTCTTTAACTATAGACTTTTGACTATTGACTGATGAACCACGAAGTCTATTCAGCAGCAGTTTCAGTACTACTATCAGCTTCAGTCGCGGTTTCGGTGCTGCTATCTTGTACAGCAACAGTTTCGGTGCTACCACCACTTTGCTCTTGGTCGGCTACAGCTTGCAAAGCACGAGCCAGTGAACCAGGAACTTCGTTGATACCCACAGCAATCTTGGTAGCCAAAGCGTTGATAGCCCCAGCAATTTGTGCAATGAGTTGTTCCTTAGATGGCAAGTCTCCTAGAGCCTTGACATCTGGTTCTTTGAGTAGGCGACCTTCCATAACACCGCCACGAAGTTCTGTCTTCTTGGTGGCTTTTTGGAAGTCTTGGTAAGCCTTAATTGCAGATGAAAAATCTTCTTTGACCAGCAAAAAGGCTGAAGAACCTTTGAGTAGTTCTGACAATGGCTGCCATTTTTCTTCACCTTCAATAGCAATGCCCATCAAAGTATTTTTAGTCACCTTGCAGACAGCACCACTCGGACGTAACCGCCGCCGTAAATCGGTAATCTCAGCAACAGTTAATCCTTGATACTCTATTACCAGTGCCAGAGTTGACTCACTCAAAGTTTCTTTGAGGTCAGCTACTATCTCTTTTTTATTTTCTAGTGTTCTACCCATTCCAATCTCACCTCCTTAAAACAATCGGTGATTGCCCTACTTGTACGTTTTTTCTCAACCTGAACCAAACAAAACAACAAACCCCAGCTAACATAGCCGGGGTTGAGAGTAAGACTCGTGATGCCATAGTTATCACACCTTCTTGGGTGGTAATTCTGACAATTAGAGTTTTAACCTCGGCAGGATATTTAAGCTATTAGCACCTGCTGTCTCCGGCTTTGCCTATTTAATTTTGTCGTTTGTCCTTTGTCTTTTGTCTTTACAAATGACTAATGACTAAAAATTAACTTGCTTCGCTCAGTTTCAAATCTCGTAGGGCACTGATATCAATTTTAATTGATGGCCCCATAGTGGCTGACACATAAAATGTGCGCCAATAACGACCTTTAGCTCCTGAAGGACGGTTACGGTCAATCGTCTCTTGCAATGCCTTCAGGTTGACTAACAAATCTTCAGGCGAGAAAGTTGTCTTACCAAACATAACATGGACAATACCAGTTCGATCAGCTCGGAATTCTAATTTACCAGCTTTGAATTCTGCGATCGCACCTGCTAAGTCAAATGTCACGGTTCCACCCTTGGGCGATGGCATCAAACCACGCGGCCCAAGCAATTTACCCAGTTTCGCTACCTGTGGCATTACATCGGGTGTAGCAATCAGCTTGTCAAAATCCATTCTACCTTTCTGGATTTCGTCAATCAGTTCTTCTGAGCCGACTATATCAGCACCAGCGTTGCTTGCTTCGTTTACCTTTTCGCCTCTGGCTATCACCGCCACCCGGACGATTTGTCCTGTACCTTTGGGCAGTGCTACTGTTGTCCGCAACTGTTGGTCTGTATATTTGGGGTCAATTCCGAGCCGGATATGGGCTTCAGCAGCTTCGGTAAATTTAGCTGTTGCTGTGTCTTTAAGAAGGGCTAAAGCCTCTAAAGGATGATAGTCCTTCTCTTCTACTTTTGCTTGCAATCCCTGCAAACGACGCGATATTTTTGGCATTTTGTTCTCCTGGGGTAATTCCGAAGCTTCGCCTCTCCCCCGATAATTTTTAGTTATTTGTCCTTTGTTATTTGTCCTTCGTCAGTTACCAATGACTAATGACTAATGACCAATGACTAATCCGTAACTGTTATACCCATATTTTTAGCCGTTCCTGCCACAATCTTCATTGCCGCGTCGATGTCGTTGGCGTTGAGGTCGGGAAGTTTGGTTTGGGCTATTTCTTGCAATTGTGCTTTGCTAATTGACCCAACCTTCTTTTTGTTGGGTTCATTCGAGCCTTTTTCTACTTTCGCCGCCTTCCGAATCAGTACTGATGCGGGTGGCGTTTTGAGTACGAATGTAAAACTCCGGTCTTCAAAAACCGAAATTTCTACAGGTATCACCATTCCAGCTTGGTCTGCTGTTTTGGCGTTGTACTCTTTACAAAACATCATGATGTTGACACCATGTTGACCCAATGCGGGCCCCACTGGCGGTGCTGGGTTGGCTTTTCCAGCATTCAAGGCCAGTTTAATGACCGCCACTACTTTCTTCGCCATTTGTATTTAGCTCTGTTTCTCTACCTGATTAAATTCCAATTCTACTGGTGTATCCCTGCCGAAAATTGAGAGCAAGGCTTTAAGTTTACTCCGTTCTGGAGAAACTTCAATGACCTCACCTTCAAAATCTTTAAATGGGCCAGAAAGCACCATTATCTTATCACCAGTAGCCATGTCAATTTTGACAACAGCTTCTTGTTCGCTGGTTTGTTTGAATATACGTTCTACTTCTGAAGAACTCAGTGGTATGGGATGCACGTGACCGCGACCCTTACTACTACCACGTTTTTGTTCTGAACCGACAAAATTAATTACATGAGAGGTGTTTCGTACCACCTGCCAGGTATCATCATCCATCATCATCCGCACCAACACATAACCAGGGAAAACTTTTTCCTCTGTATGCTGGCGACTGCCGTCTTTGCGGATTTTCACCGCTGGCGTCTGCGGAATTTCTACTTGGATAATTTTGTCAGCTACATCAAAAGTTTGAATGCGTTGTTCTAAGTTCGTCTTTACACGTTTTTCACAACCTGAGGCCACTTGCACTGCATACCAGCGTGCTTCTTTTGACGCTGTTTCTGCTGCTTCTGCTGTGTCCTCCGACTGGAAGGTTGAGTTGCGAGGTTCGTCTGTTGCAAAAGTCATCAGAATACCTGTTTGGCTGCCCAAGCAAACAATCCATCGACCAAGTATATCAAAGATGCGGAGAGTGCCACCATTAACAACACAGCGGCGGACTCGCTCACTATCTGTTTCCGACTGGGCCAAACTACTTTTTCAAGTTCTTCTTTGGTTCCCTGGATGAAGTTGTTAAAGCTAAACCCATTTGTGGTTTCTGGCAATTCTGCTTCATTTTTTTTGGCCACGACCGATTATCCCCCGTTTCTTACTCAATTTTGGATTTGGGATTTTAGATTTACTCCATGCTTTTAGGCAAAGGTACTCAACTTCAGATTTTGGGTTGTCAATTTATTTAGATTTTTTGTCAATCCCAAATCTCAAATTGAAAATCTAAAATTTGTTCGTCCAGTTTTGCAGTTTCGACTCTATTTCACTTACTGGAAGCAAAACAACTACAAACACAATAAGTTTACCCGAAATTATTATCGCTAACTGCTATATTAACAGTTGCGTAATTATTTCGGGCTTAGTTTTTGCTCTTGAGCGCGCCCTGGAGGACTTGAACCCCCGACATCAGGTTTTGGAGACCTGCGTTCTACCAACTGAACTAAGAGCGCACAAGCTGTTTTTGACTCAGTGATTGCGCTGAACTAAATTCCAGTTTAACGCAATATGAGATTTATATCATACCTTAATTTTGTCGGGAAAACAAGTCAGCGGCAGATGCCGCTTGAGATTTCTCCCATAATGATTGAAGTACGAATCACAAAGGGCGGTCAAACCGTTGCTTGATTCGGGTTGCCTTACCTACGCGATCGCGGAGATAATAAAGTTTAGCACGGCGTACCTTACCGCGACGTAAGACCTTAATGCTGTCAATCCGGGGAGAATGCAACAGAAATACCCGCTCAACACCCACGCCTTGAAAAACCTTACGGACTGTAATCGTTTCGTTGATGCCACCATTACGCTTGGCAATCACTACTCCCTCGTAGGGTTGGACGCGGTATTTTTCGCCTTCCTTGATTTTCACTCCTACTTTTACGGTGTCGCCCACATAAATGTCGGGCAAATTTGATTTTAACTGTTCCGCTTCAATGGAGCGGATAATCTCTTGAGCGCTCATAGTCTTTCTGTCTGCTTAAAAAAATCTCACGATCATCAATGATAAATCGATAATCCTATTTCAGTCTACTTGTTGGGATTGATAATTTTACTGATACAACAGTTTAGATATCAAAGCTATATTGCAGAACGTTGTACCACAGAGGTGAAATTTATGAAATTTAGCGTCGTCATCAGTACCTATAATCGCTTGAATCTGCTGCAAAGAGCAATTGACTCGGCTCGGAACCAAACAATCGAGTGCGAGGTGGTTGTAGCCGATGATTGTTCATCTGATGACACCCAAACCTATCTCAACAGCTTAGGGGACAAGGTTGTTTACCACCGTAATGAAGTGAACCTTGGTCATGCAGCAACGGTGAATGCTGGAGTTGCCAAAGCTAGCGGCGACTGGATTAAGTTTTTAGATGATGACGACTATTTAGCGCCTAACTGCATAGAAGAGATGGCAAAAGCGATCGCACTTCGTCCCGATGCTGTAATCTGCTCTTGTGTGGCGGCTCAGGTAGATGGTAATGAAGTTGAACTCTCTCGCACTCCCCAAGTTGGCCCCGGTTTAGCTTTTTATATCCCCCAAGCCGATATTCACTACGGTATGCTTTTAGAACTTGTACCTTTTGGCACACCTGTACAAGTAGCTTGCCGACGTGATGCTTTCCTGCAAACTGGTGGTTGGGACTCTACACTCGATGCTAACTGTGATGACATCGATTCCTGGATTCGGATTGCTCAATTTGGTGATGCTATTTTCTTCAACCAGTGTCTTGCTTACCGCACTATCTGGCCCGGTGCATATAATCAAAAGTTTTCTTTGTCTCGGCGGTTGGCGACAAATATTTTGATGAAGGAGAAAATTTACGCCTTAGTAAATGAGCAGCATCGCTCAAAGATTCCCGTCTTTCAGGATATCAAAAATTACCTGAAACTCCATTGGATTTTAGTAGCACTAAAGCAAAAAAATCTCAAGAGTTTTCTTTCAATGATCGATCCGTCTATACTTTCTCCTCAGTCTTGGAAGTTTTTGCTAACTGCTGCTTCATCACGCCGCTCTCAGGGAAACAATTCTCAAGTTCGTAAACTTGTATTAATTGAGTCCTAAAGTTTAAGTGTTGATCATAGTTTTTGCTATTAAGAACTTAGCATTTAGGAATATAGAGCGATCGCACTTAATTTTTCTTAGTCAAATAGTCCTGATTTAGCAAAGAGAGGGTGTCCATAGTACCTGACTTTACAAGTTATGTAGAAAAGCTAACCCTCTTCCTTGGTAGGAAGAGGGAGAATTCAAAACTTTTCAATACAGGAGATAGTAATGGAAATGAGGTTTTCCAGATATTCCAGATAAGAGTGAGAAAAGTCAGGCGATAGGACGGGTGAGCTTTTGACCACTAGACAATAACATTAGGGCCAACTAACAGATTTGTAGCGGTGAAATTATTCAAATTCACCAAGGTGGCGAAATCGTCAGCACCACCGTTGGAGTCAACCTGAACTTGGGTAGAAGTACCCGATTGTACAAAGCGCAGGTAGCCATCGGTAATGGGATCACCAGCAGTGTAGCCCAGACTCTTGAACAACTCAGTTAGAACTAATTGATCCTCGCTTTGATTAAAATCAGTAATTATATCACCAGTAGTACCCTTGTCGCTCAAGGCGTGGTAAACGAACTGATCATAACCGCTACCGCCAGTGAGAAGGTCATCATCAGCACCACCAACGAGGATGTCATCACCAGCACCGCCAAGCAGGGTATCATTCCCAGCACCACCGCGCAGCAAGTCGTTGCCACTGTTGCCATTAATGTAGTCATCACCCCCTTGACCATTGATGACATCATTTGATTGGTCAAAACCATTAACATTATTGTTCAGATCGTTGAGAAAGGTTACTCTGTTCTTACCGAAGGGGGTACTTTGGGTGGAGTTGGCATTGACGACATCAAAACTGTCACGGAGGTCGCCTTGAGAAAATTGGATATTACCTAAATCTACATTAGCTCCAGTAGATTTACTGAGGTTTTCCAAGTTTTCCAGAGCAAAGTTTTCTAGGATAACTTTCGCATCAGCCAGTCCTTGAAAGGTAATTTCCAGATTCCTGTCATTTTGAGTCAGCAGCAGATTTTGGGCAGTAAAATCACTACTGCCGCCTTGAAATATTAGGGTATCCACTTTGGCAATGACTGCTGCCGATAGATTGGAGCCTTTACCCACACCACCGAAATCGGTGATAGTATCAATGCCATCACCAAAATTGTAGATGAATATATCATTGCCGCCACCACCAGTTAGGGTATCGTTGCCTCTCCCGCCTGTGATGGTATCATTGCCAGAACCACCTATGATGGTATCATTGCCCGCATCACCTGTGATGCTATCATTGCCCGCACCACCTATTAAGGTATCATTACCATTTCCACCTGTTATGGTATCATTTCCGCCTTTACCGTTAAATCTATCAGCGCCTTCACGACCCAAAAAAGTATCAGCACCATTTGTTCCAGTCCGATTAGCTGCGACGGTAAACTCGATGGTGTTAGTATTGCTTAATGCTCCGCCTGTGCCCGTATTGCCCTGGTCGTTTGTGGTGATGCTGAGGCTGTTAAGATTTTCGTAGTCAGTGGCGATGAAACTCAGACCGTTGAGGGCGTTATTGATATTGCTGATAGTACCAGTGAAAGTAAGGATAGGATCATCAGTACCGTCTCCGGTAGTGAAAGTAAGTCCAGTGATACCATTTAAGCTCACAACGCCGTTAGCGGCGGTGAGTGTTACTTGTAACAGATTACTACCAGCATCAGGATCACTGATGGCAATTTGATTACCTTTGGTAGTAGAGAATACGAAAGGAATTCCTTCAATAGCATTCTGGATGCCAGGAACGGTGTTGACGGGTGGTAGATTGGGTACGACGAGGGAGGAAGATTCGTAAGCCCCAATATCCACCGTTGTGCTTATAATCCGGTCAAATCCAGCACCGCGTTGGTCAGTGGTGACATCAGCAGGAATCAGAGCATTATTGCCTGTGTTAATTGCAAGACTATCGACAAGTAAAGGATGAGTAGAGGTTGCACCACCATTATCTTGCAGTAGCCCAAGTTTGGGATCGATCAGGTTGGCGTTGGTGCCGACTATGCTATTGGTAGTAAAGCCAGTGCTACCAGTGTCATTGCCAATTAGGTTATTGCCAACGTCGGTGAAGTTGCCGACAACATCGGGGTTAAAGATAGAAGTTTCTCCGCCAGCAAAGTTGCCTGCAATAATGGTGTTTCCAATGATAATAGTGCCATCAGATTCATTAAAAACACCCCCATTATCAGGAGGACCACCGTAGCTACCATCTGTGTTGTTATTGGTAATGGTGTCGTTGGTAAGGGTGAGAGTGCCTTTATTCTGGATGCCACCGCCCCTGTAGGCTGCAATATTACCAGAGACAGTGCTATTAGTCAGGCTAAAAGTACCATCGTTAAAGACACCGCCGCCGCCGATTGCCGCCCGATTATCAGATAGAGTACTGCTAGTTATATCAGCAGTGCCAGAGTTATAGATGCCGCCACCGTAGGATGGGTAGATATTAGGACCACCGCGACCAATACCTTGACCTAATGCAACATTATTTGAAATAGTGCTTTCTGTTATGCTGAGGTTGCCTGTGTTGAATATGCCACCACCGTAAGCAGAGTCGTAATAGTTGTATGCAATATTGTCTGAGACAGTGCTTGCCGTTAGGCTAAGGTTGCCTTTGTTAAAGATGCCCCCGCCGAATGATGACCCTCTATTACCAGAGACAGTGCTTGCCGTTAAGCTAAGGTTGCCTTTGTTAAAGATGCCGCCTACCGTGCCCCTATTGTCTGAGACAGTGCTGTTGGTCAGATTGAGGCTGGTATTACTATTAAGCAAAATACTGCCTAAGAGATCATTAGCGTTAGCAATTTTCAAGCTATCAATGGTCGCATCTGTCCCTGTCCCCGATATCTCGAACACGCCTGAGAAATCATTACCGCTGATTGTGAGGTTAGATACCCCAGTTCCCAAAATGGTAATATCATCGGTAATAATTAGTTTCCCAGAGGTCAGGGTGATGATATCTGGGATGTCATCGGTGAACACGCCCGCAAAGGTGATCGTATCCGCCCCAGTAGTAGCATTGGCATTGAGGATAGCTTGCCGCAATGACCCTGCCCCAGAATCGTTGGTGTTAGTCACCACTGTGTCAGTGTTAACAGGAGGAGGTGGCAAAGTGATGGGGGACTGGACTTCATAAGCACCAATGTCAACAACACTGTTGAATATCCGGTCAAATCCAGCGCCGCGTTGGTCAGTGATGGCATTAGCAGGAACGAGGGTATTATTGCCAGCGTTAATAGCGGGGCTATCGGCAAGTAAGGCATGAGTTAGGGTTTCACCACCGTTATTTTGCAGAGGGCTGAGTTTGGGGTCAATGGGGTCGGCGCTTGTACCAACGAGGGTGCTGGTGGTAAAGTCAGTGCTACCAATATTATTGCCAATTAGGTTATTGCCAGAGTCCCTGAAACGGCTGCCAGACACATCGGGGCTGATGTCACCAGAGGTCGAGTTATCGAAGTTGCCTGCAATAATGGTATTACTAACGTTGATGGGGCCAGGGAACTCAGAGATATTAAAAACACCCCCACCATTACCAGTACCATCACCATCTAAGTCAGCGGTGTTATTGGTAATTGTGGTGTTATTTAGGTTGAGGGTGTTATTACTTAGGTAGTTGTAGTCATTATAGATACCACCGCCATCTTCACGCGCTGTATTGCCAGAGATGGTGCTGTTAGTTAGAGTAGCTAAACCGCCAAAATAACCTAGATCATCTGCGTTAACGATGCCGCCACCATAGTTTGCTGTATTGTCAGAGACACTGCTGTTGGTTAGGTTGAGAGTACCGCCTTGATTGTAGATGCCACCGCCGCCCAAGTTTGCCGTATTGCCAAAGACACTACTATTAATTAGCCTCAGAGTCTCGTTATTAGTAGAACCGTCATTAAAGATGCCGCTACCGGAGTCTCCGGTATTGCCATAAACACTGCTGTTAGTCAGGTTGAGGAGACGAGCATTATAGATCCCGCCTTCCGTATTGCCAAAGACACTGGTGTTAGTAAGACCGAGGACACCGTTGTTAGAGATGCCTCTTACCCCTGTATTACCAGACACACTGCTGTTAGTTAGGTTGAGGATGGAATTTCTATTGACTATAACAGCGCCGTTAGCGATCGCCAAACCATCGATAGTGACACCTGTGGCTAGTCCCGATATCTCAAATACTGTAGAGGCATTATTTCCACTCACAGTTAGATTAGATACCCCAGTCCCCAAGATGGTTACATCGTCAGTAATCGTTAATAGCCCAGAGGTGAGGGTGATGGTATCTGGAGTCTCATCTGTGAATATTCCTCCAAAAGTGATCGTATCATCCCCAGCAGTCGCATTAGCTAAGTTAATTGCCTCTCGCAGTGTCGTAATGCCGTTATTCGGATCGCCATCATCGGTGTCTCCGGTATCATTCACTGCAAAGGTTGTCAGTACTCCCGCGTAAGCCTGGCGCGTCGTTTCTGTAAACACTAAACTCACTTCCATTTCAGTGGTGCGGACTTCTAACTCCCAGTTACCACCTAATGCAGCATTGCCTGTCCGTTGACGAGAAGCTGCAATATTCGCTCCCGTAAGTCGGTGCAGTTTGGCAATAAATTCTACCCCCACATCACCAGAAGCTACGTTGCAACCATAGATAAGTAAGTTGGTTACAGATGTTGTAACAGATGAGATTAATGGTTTATCAGTTGTGGACGAGGCGGAAAATATCTTCTGCCATTGTTGCAGTTGCTGGCTATGGTATTCAAGGGTGTCGAGTCCCAAGTGAGTGTTGCCCAGTTGCAAGCTACCGGGGGTACCGTGGCAAACAATATGAATGTTGCTAAGATTTTGGTCAGCGCGATTTGCCAAAATCTTTGTAATTTGCTCAACACCATTCTGTGTCGAGTCAATCACGAATACTTCGGTATTAAGGATAACACCGTTAACTAAACTCTCATATTCTGGAACTGCCGTATCTATGAATACCAGATTATGCGTGTACGAGGTGGGTATTACGGTATGTAATTGCAAGCGTGGAGTATGTGGAGTTACCATTTTTTTACTTAAAGCTAAGGTTACAAAGTCAACTCAAACTGACTGAAGCCTTTTTATTAACGGGTTTTCACACACTTTTTAACAGTAATAATGAATTATTTGTTACTATTAATTTCTTTTTTTTATCATCAGGCAAGTTGCTATTTTTGTAAAGCTAAAAAAGTATTTTAGGATTGCTCAATTAGGGTATTGGCTCATCTAGGGAATAGATACAGCACTTTCGGCAGCTATGAGGTACATCCTCAAACCTCATAGCTATGCAGGAGAGAGGGAAGAAGAAAAACTTAGCGGGAAGCGCTGTAATAAGGCTGTAGCGGTTGAAATGCATGTCGAGCTGCATTCGGTTATTATTCTTAATCCACGCCTATCTGCCAGCCTCCGCCTCGGTTCATCATATTTATTTACGCAACGCCGCTAGCTTACGTCACTACTGGAATTTGCCCCAGTCTTTACAAACATCACAGCCAGCGGTGAAGTCAAAAGTGTAAATTTTTTAATAAAAATGGCTCTTCAGTACCTGTTATGCTAAAAACGTCTGTAAATAAGTTTGAAACCCTTGTTGGGCAATAATAACAGGCGTTATGATTACCATTTGAGTCTTGACAATAAAATTGAGTTTATAATCGCCTATAAGCCTTGATTTTAAAGGTAATTTTGGGGTTTAATTAAATTTTTAGCATAACACCTACCGAAGAACCATTTTTTTAGCGACTTCTGATGTCATTGAATCGCTATTTGGAAAATATAAACAGTTTTCTGCACGTTGGCCATTTAAGGAGATGAGTCAGATGTTGCTAACCATTTGTTTATCTACTATGAATCTAAAAAATAAGGAATAGAAGGCCACAAATGATGAATTAAGTGGTAATTCTGTCCCATAATTAGGACATTGAGAACTGGGTTAGGGTAAACGCGAACATTTTTCCAGCGATCGCACTCTGCAAAGAGAAAATGGAATATATACTGAGAGTTCTGAGGCAACCAAAGCTAGAATCAGAAGGTAGTCTGTCGCACGCATACTAACTATATGACATCCACATCGCGTGTTGTTCATAGCGATCCTGATATATTGGGGGGAACCCCTGTTTTTGTTGGTACTCGTGTGCCGATAAAAACCTTACTCGATTACTTAGAAGCGGGTGACTCACTGGATGAGTTTTTAGATCACTTTCCCAGTCTCAGCCGTGAGCAAGCGATGTCTACGACGGGCTACGCCTACGCTGCTCTAGAATTAGCAAAGGAAATGCTGACCGCCTATGCGAATTCTGCTTGATGAGCGTGTTCCACGACCCTTAAGGCGTGAACTCACTGATTATGAGCTACGCACAGTTGTGGAAATGGGATGGTCAGACAAAAAGAATGGTGAACTATTGCAATTAATGGCGCAGGAGAGTTTCACGATTCTCCTCACAACAGACCAAAACTTACGATATCAGCAAAACTTGCAACAGGCTGGAGTTGCGGTCGTTGTTCTGGTGGCGTCTAGTAATCGCCTACCTGATTTGCTTCCTTTGATACCCAGTGTTCGCAGTGTCTTAGCAACAATCGCTCCTAGTGTGGTTGTTGAAATAGCAAATTTTTGACGTGAGCTTCATACAACAACTCTATTCTTTTTGATGATGAAACCGAATTCCTAAAAAGATGTCGTAGACAAACTCAAAAAAGTCCTTTTTCTGCAACAATCCTGAAGTTTGATAACAGCCTTTTTCATCTAAGAGGGGCTTCATAACATAGTATGCAGGTTGATAATTATACCAAGGAATAGAAGGCCACAAATGATGAATTAAGTGGTAATTCTGTCCCATAATTAGGATATTGAGAACTTGGTTTGGGTAGACGCGGGCATTTTTCCAGCGATCGCGCTCCGCAAAAGGACGATGGGGTAAATAGTCAAAAAATAATCCCAGTGCTATCCCTACCACAAAAGCTGGTATAAACCAAAAATTCAGAATGTAACCCAAAAAGTTGTACTGCACTGAGATATAAATAATTACACCAACAATTAAGCGGCTGATGAACCATTCCCATAGCTCATATTTACGCCACAGTCGCCGTTGAAAGAAAAATACCTCATGGTATAAAAACCGCACTGCAATTAGCCATAACGGGCCACCCGTAGAGACATAATGATCTGGGTCGTCTTTAGGATGGTTGACATGGCCATGATGCTGTAAATGCACCCGCGTAAATACTGGAAAAGCAAAAGCTAGCATCAACGCACTGCCGTGCCCTAACATCGCATTCATCACTCGGTTGCGATGAGCAGATTGGTGACAAGCATCGTGAATTACCGTCCCAGCGCAATGCAAGGCAATAGTATTAACGCTAAAACATAGCCAGTGCGGCCATTCCCACAGCCAGTAACCAAAGTTAGATAACACCAGCATTGCTACAGCTACCAAAAACAGCAGTAGCGTGGGATTAAAATCACCAGGAGGCGCTAAAAATTCCTTGGGTGGGATTGTCAGTGGCTTTTGTGCCTCCGATGTGATCATCTCTAACATTGACTCCTTCTTAATCAAACATTACGAATATACGATAAATATTAGGGAAGAATAAAGTTTTGTAACTTTTTGTATAGCAATATTTATCCACAGCTTTGCATATCAGTAGATGAATAACGCTATGATTCCAGACAAGAACTAATCTTTACTGATAAGTGGGGTATGACGATTGGCAAAAAGTTGATGGGATAAACTCTTTCGTTGGGAGGATGGATACAAGATTGATGTACTATATCTAGTCTATCCCACAGCCCCCACTCTCCCATAAACCCTCTCTAACTGTTTATATCTTATTGATATAGCAGTGACTGAAAAGGAGATGCCACTTAAGTTACGATGACTTCCCAGATAGCTCCCTAACTTCAGCCCCTATGCAATTAAGAGATTCTCTGCGCCGGACAAAAATTGTCGCTACTATTGGCCCCGCCACTAGCAGTCCTGAAATGCTCAAGGCGATTATTGAAGCGGGAGCCACAACCCTGCGGCTAAACTTCTCCCACGGGACTCATGCCGACCATCAGCGTAGTATTCGCTTAATTCGGCAAACCGCTTTTGAATTAAATCAGCCAGTGGCTATTCTTCAAGACTTGCAGGGCCCAAAAATTCGCTTGGGGAAGTTTGACAACGGGTCTATAGTTTTGGCAAAAGGCGATCGCTTCACCTTGACAAATCGTCCAGTTGTAGGCACTCAAGAAATTAGCTGCGTCACCTACGATTATTTAGCCGAAGAAGTCCCAGTTGGCGCAAAAATCCTCCTCGATGATGGGCGAGTAGAAATGGTTGTAGAGGAGATTAACCGGGACAAAGGTGATTTGCATTGTCGAATCACCGTGCCTGGTAAACTTTCTAACAATAAAGGCGTAAACTTTCCCGGCGTTTACCTGTCAATTAAGGCAATGACCGACAAAGACCGCGAGGATCTGATGTTTGGTCTAGATCAAGGTGTCGATTGGGTGGCACTCTCCTTTGTCCGCAATCCGCAGGACATGATCGAAATTAAAGAACTAATTTCCAGTACAGGTAAGCAAGTGCCAGTAGTGGCCAAAATTGAAAAGCACGAAGCAATCGAACAAATGGAGGCGATTCTGGCTTTGTGTGATGGTGTAATGGTTGCTAGAGGCGACTTAGGGGTGGAATTACCCGCAGAAGATGTTCCCGTACTCCAAAAGCGGTTAATTGCCACAGCAAATCGCTTGGGGATTCCCATCATCACTGCTACTCAGATGTTAGATAGCATGGTGAGCAATCCCCGTCCCACTCGCGCTGAAGTGTCGGATGTGGCAAATGCGATTTTAGATGGCACGGACGCGGTGATGCTCTCCAATGAAACCGCTGTGGGTAGCTTCCCTGTAGAAGCAGTGGCGACGATGGCACGAATTGCCGAACGTATGGAGCAGGAAGAATCCCAACACTTAAACTTACGTTCTGTGAGAGATGCCCGGCGCTCCATTCCTAATGCGATTAGTCAAGCTGTTGGTCAAATTGCCGAACAACTAGGCGCAGCAGCAATCATGACCTTAACGCAAACTGGGGCAACAGCTCGCAATGTCTCTAAGTTCCGTCCTCATACACCAATTTTGGCAGTGACACCCCATGTAAATGTGGCGCGGCAGCTACAGATGGTGTGGGGAGTAAAACCGCTGTTAGTACTAGGATTACCTTCCACTGGTCAGACATTTCAAGCTGCGATCAATGTGGCTCAGGAACTTAAGTTACTGTCTGAGGGAGATTTAGTAGTGATGACTGCTGGCACACTCCAAGGAATTTCCGGCTCCACAGATTTGATTAAGGTAGAGGTGGTGACGGCGGTATTAGGTCAGGGAATTGGACTGGGACAAGGTTCAGTGAGTGGCCGCGCACGGGTGGCGAATACTGGCATGGATGTTAGTAACTTTAATCCCGGCGACATATTGGTTGCACCCCGCACTAGTGCCGATTTTGTCGAGGCAATTCGGAAAGCTGGTGGGATTATTACCGAAGATGAAAGTCTCACAAGTCACGCAGCAGTAATTGGCTTACGTCTTGGTGTACCAGTAATTGTCGGCGTGAAGGAGGCAACCCACGCGATTCGGGATGGGGCAATCATAACGCTGGATCTACAACGAGGTTTGATTTACTCTGGGGCGGTGAGAACGGCTTAGGAGTGCTGAGTGCTGAGTAAAGAAGTGAGTGAGGAATCTCACTTTTATTACTCAGCACTGGCTCAAAGCCCCGCTAGAGCTAACGGAACTCGGAACTGTTTTGCCCAATACCCAATATCCAAATTAAACAGTTGCGATCGCAACCCCAAGCCATCCAGCAAAGTTTTGCTGCTGTCTGGAGTCAGGATTCTCAACAGGTTTTACCTGATAGCGAGTGGGACGTGGTGACGCTAGGGTGATGGAATAGGTACGCAGTTCGTCTTGGTGGAAAACTGCAACTTCGATTTTATCGTTTGGTTGATAATCTTTCAGGCGATCGCTTAAACTATTTCCCGTTACCTTAATCCCATCAATTGCTAGTAACTCATCACCCGCATCAATTCCCCCTACTTGTGCAGGTGAACCAGTCTCCACAAATTTAATCATCTCCCGCCCATTCTCTGTATTTATTCTCACGCCCAAGTAAGGTTCTTCTTGTTGTTCAGCTACCAACTGCAAGCCAAAGGGTTCTAAATACTGATTCAAGGGCAAATCGTCAGTGCCATCAATGTAGCGTTTAAAAAAATCAGTCAAATCGATTCCGGCGACAGATTCGATAACTTCCTGCAACTCTTCTGGGGTATAGCCAATTTCACCTTTCCCAAATTGCTGCCACATTTTTAGCATCACGTCATCGAGGGAGCGCTGATTGTCGTGAGTAGAGCGAATCAGTAAATCCAGCAATAAAGATACCATTTCTCCTTTTAAATAATAGGAAATTTGGGAATTAGCGCTATTGGCATCTGGGCGATAAAGTTTTATCCAGGCATCAAAACTCGACTCGGAAACGGGTTGTACCTTGCGCCCCGGTGTCATTTCATATCTGGTAATTTCTTTGCCCAAGTTATTCAAATACGACTTAACATCATAAATTCCTGCCCGCAAAGGAATTAACAAATCATAGAAACTAGTAGTACCTTCACAAAACCACAATGATGGTGTGTAGTTTTCTTGGTCGTAATCAAAAATCTCTAATGCTTTTGGGCGAATTCGCTTGACATTCCACAAGTGAAAGAACTCGTGTGCAACTAGTTGGATAAAGCGATCGTACTTTTCCTGAGTGCGAAATCCAAAACGTTGGTAAATTAAGGAGCAAGAGTCTTTATGCTCCAAACCGCCAAAAGCTTGGCTAAATAAATGTAGCAGAAACACATATCGTTTGTATGGCAAACCGCCAAACATCTGCGCTTCTACTTGGATAATTTTTTCGATATCAGCAATCAACTGCTGAATTTGGTAATTACCTTGCCCCCAAATTGCTAATTCATGGGGTTTTCCCAATACCTCAAATTTATACAATTGGTGGCTACCAATCTCAAAGGGAGTATCAACCAAAGTATCAAAATCGCCAGCCAAGAAAGTATTTGTTTTCTCAGCAACAGATGGTAGAGCAGTAGTTACTTGCCATTCCGGGCGTGGTGGTACAATGGTGACGCGAATGGGTTGCTTGTCCCAGCCCGGTATTCTAAAAAATATTGCCGCACCGTTGAAATAACCGTGGGTAGCATCTAGGTGATTTGTCCGTACCGATAACTCATTGGCAAAAATGCGGTAACGTACAGTTAATTCTGAAACACCCGTTTTGTCTATCTGCCAATGATTTTTACTGATCTTCCGCCAAGGTAAAGGTTTATCCTCTGCAAAAGCCTCAAAATCCTGTAAGTTTTTGGCGTATTCCCGAACTAAATAGGAACCTGGTGTCCACACCGGTAGTTTTAAATCGAGAATCGGCGAGGGATAATCTACAAGGCGTAAAGTCACCTCAAACAGATGAGTTTCTGGTTGGGACATTCCCACCAAGTAATGAATCGTTGGCTCGATTTCTTGGATGTAGGTGTTGGGGCGAGTTGCTGTTGCTTCAGTCATCTTGTGTGCTGAGTTAATAGTAGATGAGTAATTTTTCCCATAATGACAAATTTATCTTTTAATTTTTGACTTTTATTTGCTGCGGCTGGTAGTCAGAACCAAGTTTATAAGAAAATATGCTGAAAACCCCGAAGTGAACCCCTCAAAACCCAAAAGTTTTGAGGGGTGAACGTCTTTTAAGTCGGGGATGAAAGCGAATCAAGGCGTTTACGCCTCAGTAGTTTCATAATATAGTTTATGCAACAGGTAAGGGTAATCAACCTGTCTAAAAAGCAGTTTGCTAACTGTTTACAGGTGAGTGACTGCGATCGCTCCACTACCTGCTGCCTCATCAATCAATTATAGCTCTGCGCCCACATCTGCGATCGCTCCCATGCTTTCTATCCTTACATCTTTGGGGCTACCGCAATCAAATTTTGCCAGCCAAGTTCATCAACTGTTTGAAGTTCACAAGATAAATGATGTTGTTGGCGCTATCAATTTTTATCCACCCTTTCTCATTGAGTTTTTCCATAATTTTGGTGGTTTCTTCAACACCGATTTCTGTCACCTCTGCTAAATCTTTGAAGGGAATGTTAAAAATTTCTCTTCCTAAGTCTGATTCCTGACCATAACTTTCGCCTAAACTCACTAGGGTATGGGCGAGTTTGACGGCTGGTGGTGAAGACCGCATTTGTAAGCGTAGGTTAATTTGCCGCAATCGCCGCACCATCAGTTGCAACATCCGGTGATGTAACTGCGGATCTTTAAACAATATTTGAATAAAACGCTCTCTGGAGATACTCAGCAATTTCACGGATGAAAGAGCAATGACATCAGTTGAGCGTGGAGATTCATCCAAAATTGCCATTTCTCCAAAAAAATCGCCACGCCCAAAAATTGCCAGAGCTACTGAATCTTCCCCGACGGTACGCCGGACTTTGACCCAACCAGAAACCACAAAGTAAACGGCGTTACCCCAGGCATCTTCCATCACAACGGCTCGCCCAGATGGGTATTCATGTTCAATTGCAACGTTGAGCAGCCATTCCAAGGTCTGTGGGTTGGCTGTACTCATCAAGGGGAAAAGTTCACTAAAAACCTCAGTTAGCATGAAATATTTGCAACAAATGGATTTAAGAGTGGGAAACTAACTTTGCTACTATAAGTTTGTTTAAACCGTAATCTTACTCAGAATACGATCGCAAAATTTGTATTTATTTGAGATGAAGCTCTAAGGTTGATCGGTCTAGAGTTCGATTACAACATAACAATTATGTATGTGATCGAAATCAGCGGTTTCACTGACAGACTTATGATTTGCTGTTTGTTGGTGGATTGCTATCTAGTATCAGTATTTTGATCTTTTGGTCTAAATTTTTCACTAGTTGATTCAGGGCGACTATTGCCTCTAATTGCTGAAAATCAAGGCTAGGATTCAGTAAAAGCCTTTCTTGTAGTTCATGTAACTTTAAGCTTAGTTGCTGAGAAATTCCTAAAGCATCGCGGCCTATACGCGTCAATTGTTGTTGTTGATAGAACTTTAATGCTGCTCCTCGTAACACTTGGAGTGTCGCCTCTTCGCCGTAGATTCCCGGCATGACTCGCAAGCGCAATAATAAGCGGTTTTTTTGATATACGTATTCTTTCTCTACCTGTTTTGGTTCTGCAACTGTGGTGACAGGCAGGGAAGCAAACCGCTTTAATTCATTCAGTACTCCTTGAAAAACCGAGAGCGGCAGTTTGTCTAATACAGACTGTAAAACTCCATTATCACTCCACAGTATTCTGCCTTCGTAAGCTTGTCTTTCTAAATACAGCCGACCAATTCCCCCAGCCAGGATTCGCCCTAGTAATTCTTCTAGTAATTTCTTAGGTGGTAGTGTTGTTAGCACCTCAATCGGACTAAGTAGTTCGGGAACTTGCGTGGGCAAAATGGGTAAATTGTTTGATGCAGCTTCAGAATTCTCTCTCTCAATAGGGGTCGAGAACGTTGTAGTTTGAGATAATTGGTCTAGCTCTGGAGTGGGCGGCAAGTCTACGCGCTGCCCAGAATGTTGACGCTTTTGTGTCTGAAACACCATCAATATTGGTTGTTGATTTGATTCCGAGTCGGTATCTAGAAAAGGAACAGGTGTGTCAGCAACGGTCGCTGGGCTATTTGTTGAAGGAGAGTCCCCTGTTGGCTGATGTATTTGTTGGGCATCTAGCTGAGATGTATTCTTATGGTTGAGGTAGGTTGACAGTATTCTCCGGTGAGCGTCGGCTGCGATCGCATCAATCACCATTGTGCAATTGATAGAAGACAAAATGCGACCAACATAATCTAGTGCCTCACTGTCTTGTGGATGAACCATACCTAGCAAGAGGTTTTTGTCTTCTAATCCAAAGGGCAAAATTTGGTGGTAAAGGCAAGCTTCAAAGGACAAAAGACTATCAATTAGTTGAAATATTTGTTCGCGATCGCCTTCTTCCTCCCACTTAAATTGTGTAGCGGTTAGCACCTGGGACTCATTTACTGTAATATCTGTTAGTTCGCCCTCTGAAGACAACATAGGTTTGATTGCTTGGTGTTTATGTATATAATATTTTGCCTCTAATTGAATAGGTAGTTAATAAAGATACTTTGTTAGATTGTTAAAATTTCAATTATATATACCTAAGTAGACGTAAGTAGAATATGAATTTTAGATTATAGACTGTGGATAATATTGATCATTAGGGCATGGGGCATGGGACATTAGTTATTTCTCTCTCATCTCCCTTATCCCCACTCCCACTACAGGTTACTCTTGGGTTCTTAAAGCTTGGGCTACAAGATAGATTTTTGTCCATTCACCTAACACTTGATGAGTTTTGAGTTTTAATTGTTGAGCTATTGTTTCTATTGAATTACCCGCTTTCCGCAAGTCTAGAATTTGCCGCCCTAGAGGAGTCAATTTTTCATCAAGTTGCTGCCATTGGTTTTGTGTTAATCCCAAGTTATGTTCTTGCAAGGAAATTGAGAGCCAGTTATCTACGAGTTCTGGTTTACCTTTGAGGGCAAAAACACGCACAGCATGGTAGCTAATTTTTTCTCGCAGACGATATACTTCTTTCGTCTGCTTATTTAGTTTCTGGGCGATATCTTCTTGGGACTTTCCTTGCAGATACAGTTGTAGCCATTCCACTGCTTCTGTTCCGAGATTTTCTTGTAAATAATTTTCAAATTCTTTTTGTACTGACTGGCGTAGCGCTTGTTGTTCTTCTAATTGTTGTACTTCTTGATATTCTGCGATCGCCTGACTATCGACTAAGTTAACTCGATTATCACTGTCGTCTGTAAGAAATTCTTCCGATACTAGCCTAATCAAGTCACGTCCCGGCACTTGGGTTAAGCCACCGCGCTGAGTGCGACGCAAGTAATTCACAAACCGGTAAGCTAATAGGGGTTGATTGCGGACTGGCCGCAAACAATATTCTTCTAAACTAGCAAATAGTAGAGCATCTCCTAATCGTCTATCGGTTGTATATTTGGCAATATCAGCCATTTGCTGTTGCATCTGGCTATCGCTTTGCAATAATTCTTGGAGTACTTCTTGTAACACATCCATTACACTGCGCTGGCGATCGCGGCTGAGAGAAACCCAAGTCTGAATCTTATTGCGTAATGTTACTAAACTCCCTAATCGCGTTATCAAGTTGCGATAAGCACGTTCTCGCCCCAGTCCCAAGTAGCGTTGACGTAAAATCCTCCAGCGATATTCCATCGCTTGCTTGGCGATATTGAGTTCTTTCGGATTAAACAGATCAAACCGTTTTGAGTCAGATCCCAATAGCCAGAGAATAATGCTTTGTCTAGTAGCTTCATTTTGCTCTGGACATTCCACAGCCAAGCGCTTTTGCCAATCTAGAGCCAGTTTTTCTATATCTGTTTTCATAGTGAGATTGCATTCCTCGAAACTCAATTTTGAAGTTTGCATCACAACCCCCATTTGTCCCACCTAATTGTTTAACTGGCAGCTGCCCCGGATTTCATGAATTTCATGAAAATAGCTCAGTGATTCTACTTTTATTACGTCTCAATTCACTAAAATTATGCAGAAATTTCTAAATTGCTCTTTTGCTTTTAATTCAAAATGCCCAAAATCCCTACGTATCATGTGTTTAGCTCAATTAGATTAATTTAAGCTTTTTGTAAAGTTATGTTTTACAACTGATACTCTTTCTTTGTAAGGCTGCATATATTTACCCCCAGTTACGCCCATTGGCGTCAACTTAACGTCAAAGCAAGGTTACGCTGTCCCCTCAAAGTATCAGGGGAGACTACAGAGGGGTCTTATTATATGTATCTTCATGCAGAACTAGCATGAGAACAGAAATCTGTCTAGAGTGCTGAGGATAAACCTTTACACGAGATGGAACGAGGAAAAATAACATTTTATAACAGATGCGAGAAAGAATCTAATTTAACTTAATATCAGACGTTATTTCACCCGTATAAGTTTCAACGTTCTATAATTCCTAGTGAATAAATCGGGACAAATAAGGCGATCGCTCTTTGTGGCGAAAACTAAGTAGCAAAAACAGTCAGTATTACAAGAAACTGATAGGTAAACCGTAGTATTGTATTATATTACTGTACGGATAAGCAACAATAAAGTTTTCGCCAATTCAAGGTAGAGATGATGAAAGAAATAACACGCCGCAAATTTATCGCAACTGCCACCTTGGCGACAGGTTTTGCCCTAGCAGTGCAACCAATTTATGCCCAAGTCATCAGCACCGATGCTAAAGGGTTGGTAGCTGGTGCGGTAAAAATTCCTGTTAAAGATGGCGAAATCCCTGCTTACAGAGCAGTACCTGCGACTGGTGAAAATTTCCCCATCGTCCTGGTGCTTCAGGAAATATTTGGTGTACATGAGCATATTCAGGATGTCGCTCGTCGCTTTGCTCAGTTGGGGTATTTAGCGATCGCACCCGAATTATTCATCCGTCAAGGTGATGTGACTAAGTTAAGCAGTGTAGAAGAAATTCGCCCAATTGTCGCCAAAGTTCCAGATGCCCAAGTGTTATCTGACCTTGATGCCACGGTAAACTGGGCTGTGAAATCAGCCAAGGGTAATGCCGATAAATTAGGTATTACAGGCTTTTGCTGGGGCGGACGCATTACCTGGTTATACGCAGCACACAATC
>JBGTMK010000221.1:0-9433 GCA_041743605.1 Nostoc sp. | reverse complement strand
AGATGCTTCTTTTCTAGCGTGTTGGTAACAAATATCAAAAACTTCCGTGTAATAGTATTTTAAGCTAGGACTATCTACAAATGCTTCTTGTAATCTTTGACGATGTTCATAGATTGTATATAACCAGCTATTAGATCGGTTTTGGGGTTGAAATTTGTATTTGAGAAGGTGCATTAAAAGCACTCTAAGATTACTCCTTAAAGCATTTTTCTCACTTCTTCCTATACTTTCAATTTCTTCAATTAAATTTTCTAACTCTAATTCTAAAAACTTTTTGTTTTTTAATAAATCAATAGTGTATTCTAACCACAATTGATAATCTTGTGCATAGAGACTATTTGTTTTAGGAACAGATTGATTGCTCATAATCTTCTCCTTTATGGATATATCATTTTAACATTGTTAGAGAATCTAGCCGAAGCCTTACTAGATTTCTCAATGCAAGCTGATTTAGTTGCTTGGTTGCAACAGCAGCAATAGATATTTATTGCACCAAGCGATGCTTCTTGCGGCGGGCTGTACCTACGCTCTTTTTAACTAACTGTCCGTTTCATCGGAATTTCTATCCAGAACTCACAGCCTTTACCAGGTTCAGAGATACACTTGATATTACCACCGTGTTTTCCGACAATAATTTGGTAGCTAATAGATAACCCCAAACCAATACCTTGTCCAGGTTGTTTAGTGGTAAAGAAAGGTTCAAAAATGCGCGATCGCATCATCTCTGGAATCCCACAACCATTGTCAGCAATCCAAATCAGAATCGTATTCCCTTCTATGACTCCTGTCCGAATCCAAATTTTAGGATTGTCAATTACTTTTCCACTAGTTGCTAAATTTTCTAGTGCATCGATCGCATTGTTGAGAATATTCATAAATACCTGATTCATCTGGGCTGCATAGCAGACTAATGGAGGCAATTCCCCATATTCTTTTACTACCTCAATGGCAAAAGAATTAGTCTCTGCTTGCAGTCGATGTTGTAAAATTAGCAAAGTACTGTCGATGCCTTCATGAATATCTACAGGCTTCATTCCTGTTTCGTCAAGTCGAGAAAAACTTCGCAACGACAAGACTAATTGAGAGATCCGATCTGCCCCTATTTTCATTGAAGTGAGAATTTTGGGCAAGTCATCACTAATGAAATCCAAGTCGAGTGCTGCTACTTGCTTTTGAACTTCTCCTGTTGTTTTAGGATACTGTTTCTGATAGAGGCGCAGTAATTTCAATAAATTTTCGGCGTGTTCAGTAACATAAGTGATATTTCCATAAATGAAACTAATCGGATTATTAATTTCATGGGCTACACCAGCCACTAACTGTCCTAAGCCTGCCATTTTCTCACTTTGAATTAGCTGGCTTTGAGTGTGCCGCAATTCTTTAAGAGTCTGGGTCAGTTCTTCTTTTTGACATTGAGTTTGTTCAAGTAATTCCGCTTGCTGAAGTCCTACCCCTAATTGAGTACCAATCTGCATCAGCAAATCTACCTCATCTTCTTGCCAATCACGGGGCTTGAGATTTTGATAAGCTGCTAATAATCCCCAGAGTTTCTCACCCTGAAAAATCGGCACAATCATATATGCCCTAGCTTCCATTAGCTCAATCAGGGCTATATAAGGAATAGAATCATCGGTGCTATAAATATCCTTAATAACAAGAGTTTTAGCACTAGCAAAATCTCCGCCTTGGGATTCTTGCAAGTAATTACTCGCGTAGGCGTAGCCCTTCGTAGACATCACGGGTACAATTTTATTTACTGGTGTCCAACCTTGGCCTAAAGACTCAGCAACAAATTCGCCACTCCAATCAGCCCGGAATCGATAGATTGTTACTCGATCAACTTCTAATAACCGCCGGACTTCTTCTGTACTGGTAGAAAAGATAGTGTCAATATCAAGAGACTGGCGAATTTTCTCCACCGTTGCGGCTAAAGCCTTCTCCCTTTGGGCTGCTTTCCGTTCTCGTTCGGCGGCTTTAGCCAGTTTTTGGGTCTGCACCTGCATCTGTTTCAAGGACTCAGCTTGCTGTAATGCTACCCCCAATTGAACGCCAACTTGTGCCAATAAGTTTATTTCCTCATCTTGCCAATAACGAGGCTGAGAGTTTTGATAAGCCACTAACAATCCCCACAATTTCTCGCCCTGAGAAATGGGGACAAACACTTCATTCCGTGCATACTTACCTGCTTGCTTTTTTTGCACAAGAATGCTTTCTGTCACAGGCTGCGGCTTAATCATTGGTGTCCAGCCATCAACAATGGAATCAGCGACAAATTCGCCACTCCAATCAGGATAGAAGCGGTAAATTGCGACTCGTTCCACTTCCAATAGCCGACGGACTTCTTGAGTTGTGGTTTTAAAGATGGCTTCAATTTCCAAGGACTGACGAATTTTTTCTACGGTGTTTGCCAACGCCCTTTGCCTTTGGGCAGCTTTACTGATCTCTGCTGCTTGGATTTGCATTTGTTGGATAAATTCCGCTTGCTGCAAAGCCACACCTAGTTGTGTACCCACTTGGGTAAGCAAGTAAACCTCATCTTTTTGCCAATCACGGGTTCCAGCATTTTGGTACACTGCTAGCAAGCCCCAGAGTTTCTGACCGTGGTAAATAGCAATGATCACATAAGCTCTTGCTTGAAAAATCTCTAAAATTTTAATGTAGCAGTCGCTAAAGCCTGAATTGTAAATATCATTACAAATCCGGTATACTTCACAGCTGCTAAAGCTACTACCCTCAGTATCTTGTAAGTAGGTGTCAGCAACTGGGGGTTTAGCTAAATCTTTGGCGCTACATTCACTGACATTTTCACTCAATTCCGGCCGCTGCAATTGTTCATCTATAAGGGAAATCCAACCCTCTGCCACTGATTCAAACACGAATTCACCACTCCAATCGGGATTGAAGCGATAAATAGCCACGCGGTCAGCATTTAGCAGCTGCCTAAGTTCTGCGGTGCTTGTGTGGAAAATGCTTTCCAAGTCTAGAGACTGACGAATTTTTTCAATGGTTATGGCTATGGTTTTCTGCCATTGGGCTGCTTTTTCTCTGGCTTTTGCTTGTGCTAGTTGTGCCGATTGTAGCTTTACTTGTTCTAAGTAATCTGCTTGCTGCAAAGCAACTCCTAGATGTTCAGCAATTAGTTGCACAAACTCAATTTCTGATGCTTCCCATTGCCGAGGACTACTACACTGATGAATACACAGCAATCCCCATAAATCTTTACCTTTCATCAAAGGGGCAGTTATATTGGCACGTACCTGAAATCTTTCTAGAATCTGGATGTAGCAATCACTAGCATTAACTTGATAAATATCAGCTATTGCTCTAATCCGACCTTGCTGGTATAGTTCTGCAAATTTCTCACTAAAGCAGTGGTCGCGCAGTTTGGCTGCTAGTGCCGAATCCCATTCGGTTCCCACATCTTCATAGATAAATTCCCCTTCCCATGCCAAATCAGGATCAAAACGAAACACGCCAACCCGATCGCTTTTTAAAAGTTGGCGGACTTCAGTGACTGTAATTTTGAAGATAGTTTCTATGTCTAGAGACTCCCGAATACGGGCAATAACTCCAGACAAGGCTTTTTGTTGCTCATTTTGACACAGGGAGGCTGTTGTCACATCTGAATGAGACTCTTGCTGTTCTAAATTTGGTTTTATGGGTTGAGTAGTAGAGGAGTTTTCCATTCCCAGTGGGACTTGAAATATTGAAAGTCTTCTATCTCATGATTCCCATAGCGATCGCAAAGGTAACAGTTATTTCCTTATAAATGCCAGAAAAAACAATGTAGGGACACGATATTATCGTGTCCCTACAAGAACATTTTTCAACCACGAGAAAATTATCGCCGCTTGGGAGTGGCGCTGCGGCTGGTGCGTTTCTCTTCTTCTCGACGACGGCGATCGCGCCAATCTGCCAGGGTCAAATAACCAATACCACCAGTGACTACTACGAGCAGCACTACAGCAACTAAAGCCAAAATACTCAAAAATGGACTTTCCACAATGCCTCTATAGTCCGTTACGTCCCCACACTACCATTGCAATTGACCAAGTAAACACAACTAACAGTGATACCCAACCTAGTGTCAAAATCTCCATAGTCCCACTTTTCAAATAATTACAAAAGGTTTCTAATATTTATCATACAGGGATTGGGCGGTTGATCCTTCAGCAGTGTTGGTGCGATCGCTGCACTCTTAAATTTTACTCAAGGACGCAAAATGAACGAAACTTCAGATGTTCAACTGATGGCAGAACGCCTAGAATCCCTGAAAGCTGGAATAATTGGGGGTTTATCTGTGTGTTTCGTTTTTGGAATCGCCAGTCTGTTGAATACTTTAGTACTGGCAAAGTATTTTCCAACACTCGCAAGTCTGCAAAGTAATGTTAACTGGCATTGGTGGGTGAGTGGTGCGATCGCAACTTTTGCTGGTTTGCTATTTGGTGTCACCTACCGCTACATCATCCGCTCAGATAAAAACCCTCAACTCAAAGCTGGTGGTGTGCTAGCCTTTGGCTTGGTGCGGGGATTAACTCAAATAGAACTTGGGTGGAATTCTCATAGCACAATTTGGCCTTTTGTGGTCTTGGCCTTTGAAAGTGTATTGTGGTTTGGAATAGCTGCGATCGCTCTTGATATCGCTATTCAACTGCGTTGGGTTAAACCTTTTTCATCAATCTAAACAGGGGTTGTAGTTCAAATAGTTGAAAAAGGTTGTAAATATCGCATTTTTGTAGTACTTTAACTACAAAGGCTTACAAGACCATTTTGTAAGCCTTAAAAAATACGTACAAACAACTACTATTATTATTAAATAAGATTATTTATTACCTAATATGAAATCTCAAATATCCCACTACTATCTAATAGTCGATTTGGAGGCTACGTGCTGTAACAGTAAGACTATTCATCGTCACGAAATGGAAATCATCGAAATCGGTGCAGTGATGCTCAATCGAACAACCTGGGTAATTGATTCAGAGTTTCAGCAATTCATCCAACCTGTGAGACATCCACAACTGACAGGTTTTTGCACCGAATTGACTAGCATTCGGCAGCAAGATGTTGACGAAGCACCCAAATTTTTAGAGGCAATTTCTCGCTTCAAAGAATGGATTGATTTATTTCCCAATTATATTTTTTGTTCTTGGGGCAGTTACGACAAAAAGCAATTTATTCAAGATTGCGCGTTTCATAATTTCCCTTATCCTTTTACTTCAGAGCACATAAATATCAAAGAGGAATTTTCAGAATATCTTGGCGTATCCAAAAAATTTGGTATGGCAGAGGCTCTCAATAAGCTAGGAATAGAATTGAAAGGCAAACATCATCGTGGAATTGATGATGCCAATAACATTGCATCTATCTACAGACAGATTAAAACTAAAAAATTAAGCTGATTGAAGAATACAGAATTCAGCAATCAAGAGGCTTTACGAACGCTAAGGCAGACCTGAACTAGACTATAAGTGTAATCCTAACTATGGCAGAAAATTTTTGTGAGAGCTAGATGGATTATCACAGCAGTTTCCGCAGCACTATTTTTCGGCGGTAGCTTGCTAACTTCATTGCGTGACCCTTGGTTTCAGAACTTGCAGCGTCCCGACTGGTTGACCTTTGAATTTCTCATTCCATTCATCTGGACATTCATTTGGATTTGTCTAACAATTTCAGCAATTATCGTCTGGGAGAAAAGCTCAAAACAGTCTCGTCCTTGGTTGTTGATGGGTATGTACGCAGCGATCGCTCTTTTGACCTCAGTTTACAGTCCCATCGTAGTAGAACTTCGCAGCCTAACAGGTGGAATGATTGCTGGTGGCTTGGCAACGCTTCTGGTCTATATTGTGGCGTTTCTGGTTAAGCCAATTTCCCAAAAAGCCTCCTGGCTGTTCCTTCCTTATGCTCTTTGGGGCCCTTTCGGTACTTATCTCACTTGGCTATTAATTCAACTTAACCAGGGCGCAAGCAGTTGATACTCCTTTTCCAACATCTATCGGTTGCCAGAGGAAGCAACGATTATAAATTGATAACTATCATATTCTTAGCTAAAGGGATTTTTAGAAGAAAAATTTTTCTTGCTCGGTGAATACTCAGAGCAACTTGTCGCTTTTTCAGTGAGAACAATAGAAGGGTTGACTGCACATTTTAGATAATGATTATTGGAATAAAAGCGGCAATTTTTACAGGGAACTTTGTGTAAACTGTTGATGGGAAAAACCATCTTTTCATCTAAAAATTCCCGGATTTTTTGCAATATCAGGAAAAAACCTATCCAACTAATTATAAAGCCAACAGGAGATAAATATATTGCTATATCAGGGATAGTTGACTCATAGGTTTGTGCTTGCTCCTTTTTGACTTCACTCTGAATTACTTGATCAAAATCGCTATTGGCTGCTATAGTTTTTTGCAAAATTTGATTATGAGGCATATTATTTACCTTTTGCTATACGTCTTTCTTGATTGCCTTGATTTTTGATGGTCAGTTAACTAACTAGTAATTTTTGAAAATACATGAACTTTTATTGTTTCCGTAAGTAAGTCGGCGCAATTAAAGCTAACTGGTTGGGCTGTTATTTGTCCTACCCTGTGGTTGACGCTCCTTTGTCGCTACCGCTGCGCTAACGCTGAAAGCATTCTCGTAAGAGTAGCCGCTGGCGCATCATGTCATTGGTCATTCATAAAAGTTTTAAGCCTATTTATGTTTCGTAACATAATTTGGTTTATTCCCACCGACTTACTTATGATTAGGTTAGTAACACTATTGAATTTGAAATTTATGGATATTTAGTAAGGAAGTAAATTAAGCAAATACTGAGAAAAATGCTGGAGATTAGGTTAATCACAACAATTTTAAAAATGCCAATATCAAAGATTTAGATATCAAACCATGTCCGCAATTAAATGTGTTGATGGATTAGTTAATTCATGTATATTTAAATTAACCAAAAATAACTACACAGTCGTCATTAGCTTAGAGGTTCTTTGAAAAGTGGTAGGTTGTGATTTTAATTGAATTATTAATTATAGGTTTAGCAAAATAAGACTTCAGCTATATCTGTCAAGAGTTTTGCTTATTATTCATATTTATCTACCCAAAGGAATAAATTAAATAATATATTTAGTGAGTGGATATATTCATGTTACAATAACCAACAATGCATTATCAAAAAATTTTAGACATTAAAGTTTTGTCACTTTTGAGTGAAATGGATTAATTAAAGTGAATCTATAATTATTTTTTACCTTTTTCTTGATTCTCCCTACTCCAGGCTTATTTTTCATGATTCCTGAATGCAGCTTATGTGGGAGATAATTTTTGCTTAAAAAGGAGCTTTCGGAGTTCTTGAAGTGCCAATATTGGATTGGCAGCGATTAATTCTATCCTATTAAGAATTTTGGCTCGAATGCTCTGAGAATTAAGTTAAAATATACAATATTTGCCCTAATTAGGCTGCAAAAAAACAGTTCCTGGTTAGATTACAAGCCAAATAATATTGATTTTGAGGCTACAATGTATGATAATGTTTTGGCGAAAAACAATAGTTGTTTTCTTCACAACAATTGTGTTAGCAATTCTGCTAAGTTCTCATGAACTAGTACTAATAGCTGAAGCACAACCTTCTACAACAACACCAACAGCGGCTAAGTCTTTTCCCCCTGTAGCTTATCCTAATAGGTCATTAAGTGCTTCTCCTGCACAGTTACCACCATTGCCTTATGCTTATGGGGCATTAGGAAAAGCTATTGATGCTGAAACAATGAAATTGCATCATAGTGCCCACCATGCTAGCTATGTCAACAATTTAAATGATGCATTGAAGCAGTACCCAGATTTGCAAAAAAGTACTGTTGAAGGTTTACTAGTGGATTTGAATAGCGTACCTGAAGATATTCGCACAAAGGTACGTAATAACGCTGGCGGTCATCTCAACCATACGATTTTTTGGCAACTAATGAGTCCCGAAGGTGGTGGACAACCATCAGGAGCGATCGCTCAAGAAATTAATAAAACTTTTGGCAGTTTTGATGCCTTTAAAAAACAGTTTGACGCAGCGGGTACTGCTCGCTTCGGTAGTGGTTGGGTTTGGCTAGTACGCAATTCTCAAAATCAACTCCAGATTGTTACCACAGCAAATCAGGATAACCCAATTATGGACGGTTCATATCCGATTATGGGTAATGATCTGTGGGAACATGCTTATTACCTGAAATATCGCAACCGTAGGGCTGAGTATTTGAATAATTGGTGGAATGTACTGAATTGGCCACAGATTAACAGGCGATACCTTTCATTCTCTACGGGACGCTCCCCGAACTGAACGCTACGTAAAGGGCTGATGAAGAGTGCTGAGTTCCGTCCATGGATAGCGGGGCGTTGAGCCAGTGCTGAGTTGAAATGCCGCGCCACTTGCGGGCGGGTATCAACTTTCTTCGGTTAGACTTGTGAAACAATTCTTTTGGGGATGACAATGTAACCAGTGGTGCGATCGCCTAATACTAGATTACGTTGTTCTCCCCAATACCACCAATAAGCAGCAACATAAGCGCAAATTAAGCTATCTAGTTTATCTTCGGTTGCTTTGAGAACTGCGCCTGTGGTGGGGATTTCAAGAAGAAACGCCCCCCAAAAACACAGAGGAGGAGAAAGAGAGGGGAGGATATCGAGAAGATAATTTTGGAGTTTAATTAGTTCTAGGCGTCGCTCATTGAGGCGACCTTTTTTGTATTTGAGGATGCGTTCTAAGTTGAATAGGTTAATAATTGCTGGGTGGGGAAAGACTTCTATTTGATATCTGCTGAGTTTTTGCGGTTCAATCGTGGGTGCATGTGCAAAACCACGTGATTCTAATTCTAAGCCAAAGTTGATAGTGCGCTCTGCAAAGGGTAGGTTTTGATTAGCTGGGTAACATCCTGCATGATATTTGCCAAAATACTTGTGGCTGAGTTTATCAGGGAGGCGACTCCCAGTAGCATTGGGTATGAGGGTAGGTGCATCTACAGCAATGATGGCTGATTCCTCTGGTTTGACAGTCAGATCAATCCAGGTGAGGATATCTGCAATGGCTTCTTTGCGGTCTAAATTCAGTAGTTGCAGTTGTCCATCTACCCATTCTAAACAGCATAATCCACTTGGTTGTGATTTCCAGCCTAAATCAACGCCAATAAATTTCATGGTCATAACACGAATTTGCGATTATTTTCGCATTTTCGGGCAACCATTTACCTAAATTTACGTGCTAGAAATCGTGAAAAATAATCTTATAATCTTAAGCAGCTTGTCTTAATTTATTTTATCTGGCAATAAGTTAATAGGACTTACGCATTGACAAGGAAGACCAAATATGAGTGGAAAAACCACATCTTTCGTAAGGGCACAGCATTGCTCATTGGTGTCAACTTAAGCTAGAAATAGCTTCGCTGCGGGCTT
>JBGTMK010000220.1:0-17423 GCA_041743605.1 Nostoc sp. | reverse complement strand
AAAACATCTGACAATTTTGGATGTTTTTTGGAGCTTATTTATAAGCTAATCTTATTATTAGGCTTGGGCAATCAGCTTTATTACATTCACTGAGAAATTGTATCGTACACTACTATTTTTTAGTGATCTACGCCCGCCGTTCGCGGAGCGTCTCGTAGAGAAGGCATAGCAAAGCTTTTCAGTCTACTGAATTTGGGATAATTTCTTTTTTAGAAGTCCATTAGAGGGGAAATTGCGCCTGAATTGTTCGGTTCTACCACTGTCACCAGTACACAAATGGCTATAACCTCTTAAGTAGTAGTGAAATGTCTACCCTAGACGCTGTTAGTCGCTCTTGAATTAAGGGGTGAAAGCCTGTGTACAAATGGATATTGCCAAGCCTGAGCGAAATCTTGGCTGAAAATCAATCAAGTGTAGCTGAATGTTCACCTGCCAAAGCAGAACGGCAGTGGCGTGTCAGCCTAGCAGCGACAGAACATTTGCTATTAAAGACTTTATCCGCTGCCTCGGTTGACACAACCCAAGGATTAGTTTCAGCTGCACCAGCACCCTTATTTAGTCAGCCAAAACTGACTCAAAGTTTAGAAACAGTCACTTTTACGGCAAAACCATTTAACCCCTTGGCGCTGATGCCATTTCAGATGCCATGTGCGATGCCTGGGTTGGACTACGCCAACGAATCTGTAAATGAAGAAATTGCTCCTCATGAATCGGTACTTCCCTTACTATCTGCCGATCCCCTGGGAACAGAACAGTTTTGCTTGGTTTTTACGGATAAATTTAGATTAGTGCTGGTTTTAGCAACCCACAAAAACGGTAAAAAAACCTTTTCATTTTCTTTTGAGCCTGATGTAGTAGAGCAAGCTTGGCGATCGCTAGGTACAAGGGTAATGCTAGCTAATCCAGAGTTTTTTGCCCGCCTGGATGCATTGGTAGAACAGTATTCCCCGGTAGCACCAGACTACCGCATTATGATTGAGTTTAGCCAGTTGTTGCTTCAAGAAGTAACAGAACCAGAAGAGACTAGAGACTCTTTACTAGGAACTGGAGACAAGGAGAATAACTCATGCTCAATCCCCAATCCCCAATCCCCAATCTCCCATACCCAATCCCCAAACCCTGATGTAGAATTGCTCCAAGCTTTTGCTCACGAAGTCCGCACACCTTTAACCACGATTCGCACTATGACTCGTCTGCTGCTGAAACGGCGAGACTTAGATGCTAGCGTGATCAATCGCTTAAAAGTTATCGATCATGAGTGTACCGAGCAAATTGATCGCATGGAGTTGCTGTTTAAGGCAGCAGAACTGGAAACTACTACCTCAGCAAAATCCTCAAAAACTCAACTCACGCCGATGTCTTTAGATCAAGTGTTGCAGCAAAGTATTCCCCGTTGGGAACAAGCAGCACATCGGCGTAACTTAACTTTAAATGTTGTTTTACCCCAGCAACTACCAACGGTGGTGAGCAATCCCATGATGCTAGATCAAGTACTCACTGGTTTAATAGAGAATTTCACTCGCAGCTTACCCTCTGGTAGCCATATTCAAGTACAAGTTATCCCGGCTGGAGATCAACTGAAGTTACAATTATCGCCCCAATTCGGATGCCAAGATTCCAATAAAGCCGCCACACCTGCAACGCCACCAATTCGTAAAGCTCTGGGTCAACTGCTAATGTTCCAACCGGAAACAGGTACAATTAGTTTGAATATCGCCGCAACAAAGCATTTGTTTCAGGCGATCGGTGGCAAACTGATTGTCCGCCAACGTCCGCATTATGGGGAAGTTTTGACTATTTTCCTGCCTTTAGAAGTTAACAATAAACAGAAACCAGCAGTCAGGAATTAGGAGTCAATTCATTGAAAGCTACGGGAAACTCCATTTCGCAAGTAGCGTGGAGTTTTTCACGTTATATGCTTTAATAAACTGGGTTGAATAGAGTCTGAAACAAAATAAAAATAAACTAGGATGGGCTGATTTTCGGGTTACTGATTATTCCCAAAGACAGAAGTAGTGGGAAATAGTAATGAGTACTTATCTCATGGTAAGTCTTCACTCTCAAATTTGGAATAATCATCCAGAAAAAGAAAGAGTTGAAGAATAATTCAGAAGCGGAGCCGGAGACTATGAAAGCTCCGGTTAGAATCAAGACGAGACTAGAAAATACTCGCTACCGCTGCTTTCAGTCAGAATGAATTCTGACTCTTGAATTCTGTTCGACAAACAAACTCGCAAATCCCATTCGCTTGGTATTTAAGAATCTCAAAAATCAATGATATTTCTTGAACTCGTTCTACAAAACTTTGGCCCTTACAGTGGCAAACAGGTAATCAATCTTAACCCAAAAACTGATGAAGAAAACTCACACCCAATCATCCTATTAGGTGGGATGAATGGCGGCGGAAAAACCACCCTTATGGATGCCATTCGTCTCGCTCTTTATGGCGCTCGCGCCCAATGTTCTACCCGTGGTAATTTAAGTTATAGCGATTTTCTCAATCAATGCGTTAACAACAAAATTGATCCAGTTGCAGACACCCGGATTGAATTACTTTTTGAACATATTGAAAACGACAAACCAATAAAATACAGGGTTGTCCGTAGTTGGACAAAAAATCCTAAAGACGGTAAAGATACATTAGGTATTTTAGGTGACAGTGATACATGGCCTGATGCTTTAGTTAATATCTGGGATGAGTATATAGAAAATCTCCTGCCTTTAGGGATTTCTAGCTTATTTCTCTTTGATGGTGAACAAGTTAAAGAACTCGCAGAACAGGAAATACCACCACAAATTGTTGTTGAAGCTATTCGCGGACTTTTTGGACTAGAGTTGGCAGATCGTTTAGCAGTTGATTTAGATATTTTAGTTAACCGTAAACGCAAAGAGTTTGCTGATATTAAAGACTTAGCTAATCTAGAAGAAATTGAAAAAAGATTGACGCAACAGCAACAGGATTATCAAGAAGCTGAACATAATTTAGAAAATATCAAGAATCAGCTAGAAGAATTAGAAATAAAGCAGCAAGAAGCGTTTGATAAATTCATTTCTGAAGGTGGCAAAATTGCAGCAGAACGCAATCAACTAGAACTACAACAGAAAGCAAAAATTGCAGAAGTTGAACAGGTGCGTCAGTTAATGTGTGAATTGGCGGCTGATGTTTTACCCCTAGCATTAATTCCCAATTTACTTACTCAAGTGCAAACGCAGGGACAACAAGAATTTCGCCATCGACAGATCCAAATTTCCAAAGATTTGTTAATTGAGAGAGATCAACGCTTACTCAGTTGGCTAAGTCAGCTAGAAATTGCTGTAACACAAGTTGAAAAAATTCAATCCTTTCTAGTCGAAGATGTAGATAATTTATATACAAAGACTCTAGAAATGGAAGCACCTTGGTTATTAGCTGATGATGAAACGTTAAGTCAGCTAGATAATCTCATCTATCACTTGCAAAATTCTCAACTTTCGGCAAAAGAAAAATTAGCTCTGATTAAAAATAAAGAAGAAGAAATTCTCACTCTAGAAAGACAAGTACAAACAGCAGCAGCACCAGAAGATTATACAAAGCTGCGTCAGGCATTAGAAGCGGCACAAAATCAAGTTGTTGAAGCTAAAGCAAATTATGAAACAATCCGCCGCCATTTAGCTGAATTAGAAACTATTATTGCTAAATCAAAAAAAGAATTAAGTGATTATACTGTAGAAAATACTAAATATAAAAATAACGAACATATTATTACCTCTGCGGCTAAAGTTCAAGAAACACTGAAGATTTTTCGTGAAAAATTAACCTTGAGAAAGCTGAATAAATTAGAGGAAGAAGTTAAAAATTGCTTCCTTTATCTGCTGCACAAATCAGATTTAGTACATCGTATCGCTATTGATACCAATACTTTTGGACTTTCTTTGTATGATTTTAATGGTAAACCAGTTCCTAAACATCGCCTCTCGGCTGGCGAAAAACAACTACTTGCGATCGCATTCCTCTGGGGTTTAGCCAAAGTCTCTGGACACCGCCTACCAGTAGCAATCGATACGCCGCTAGGGAGACTAGACTCCTCTCACCGCAGCAACTTAGTTGAACGTTACTTTCCATCCGCCAGCCATCAAGTAATTTTGTTATCTACGGATACTGAGATTGGTAAAAAAGAAGTGGAAACACTGCGAGAAAATGAAGCGATCGCCCGCGAATACCTCCTAAAATACGACTCCTCCACCCGCCAAACAACAGTAGTAGAAAATCAATATTTCTGGTAGTAGATATCGTCTAAAAAACATATTTACAATATATATCACGACCTTTGGAAAGTAGATAAGCAATTATGAAATCGCCCCATGTATTAAAAATAGATTGCGATCTCCGTGATGTGTCATTAGAAGAACTAGAATGGCTTTTAGAACGAATTACAATACAACTGCAAGAAAAAAAGCAAATATCAGATCACTTTACTGATGTTAAATATATGAAGGAACAACTAGCTGCAATGGCTAATGATTTAGACATACAGCTAGAAATTACCACTATTAATAATGAATTGGGGTAACAAAAAATTTCATATCTGCCATAACCCTTTTCTAACTAACTCTGGTAAGTAGTCGAAGGACTTGGATGGGCTATGGCTTTTACCAATAAGATATGTTGCATCTTCATTGGCAATTCTGGGGTGATACTCTTTTATTGGTTTCCGTCCACAAGCATTTTGTCCGGCTTCAGCTGTTTTAAATATATATTTTAATATTTTATCATCAGAGCTATATACATTGATTAAGTTTCCTCTGATCTGGGAAGCTACATATCCCCAATCTTTGCTACTATCTCTACGAACAGCACCAGCAAGAAGAATCACATTTTCTAATAAATGTTGTTTTTCTGTCCAAACTTCCATGCAATAATAAGCAACACGCGCCCCTAATGAATGAGCCATAAGAGAGACATTTTTTTCAGGAATTTGATTACAAATCAAATGAGGAAAGTAATTTCTCCCAACTCGCTCTGCACGAAACTTAGTTTTATGCCAGTGAATAGGAGCCACTATCTGACGAGAAATATCATCACTTCCAGAATCCCACCACAAATGATAGACAGAATGTTTCCAACCAACTTTATCTAAGGCATCAAGTAAAGTACTGTTTCTTACTTTTTCTTCACTTAAATATCCATCTATAAAGATTAAGGCTTTTGAACTACCTGCTGGGCGTGAAAGAAGTCGCAGTTCAGCGCTTTCCATTAATTAATATTCCTTGGCGAAAACTTAAGTCATACTCTTAGTTTTCCCAACCTTATGATTTATGTATCGCTATTTATAAAAACTATGGAATCCCCAATCGAAAGAATAAAACTCTCCCAAACAGCCAAAGACCAACTTACCAAACTTAAGCGCAGCACCAAAATCGACCAATGGAATATCCTATGCCGTTGGGCGTTTTGTCGTTCCCTCGCAGAATCAACGACACCCTCCCCCGTCCCAATTCCCCAAGATAGCAACGTCGAAATGAGTTGGCGCGTTTTTGGCGGGGAAATGTCCGATATACTCCTCCTCGCCCTCAAGCAACGCTGTTACAATGACGGTTATCCCACCGATAAAGAAACCCTCGCCACCCAATTTCGCTTACATTTGCATCGCGGTATTGGCTACTTAGCAGGCGATCCAAATATCAAGAAAATTGAAGATTTAATTGAACTGGCTGTTAAACCTTGAAAGAATATTAGCTGCTAACTGTCTTAATTACGAATTACGTTAGCGCAGCGTTAGCGACGCAGGAGCGTCATTACGAATTACGAATTAGTATTATGCCTGAAGCGCTAGAAATTGAGCGTCATAGAGCTGCGATCGCTCGCACTGATATATCTCGCCCTGTACGATTGGCTATAGAAGGGTCAATCCTCAATCAAGACACCACTTTTTTTGACTACGGTTGCGGTTACGGTGGTGATGTCCAAAGAGTCAAAAACTTAGGTTACACCAGCACAGGCTGGGATCCTTATTACTATCCCGATGTACCACGCACCCCCGCCGATGTGGTTAACCTGGGTTATGTCCTCAACGTTATTGAAGACTCAGAGGAACGCCGTCAAAGCCTGATCCAAGCTTGGGAACTCACCGGGAAAGTTTTAATTGTCGCGGCTCAAATCCTGATTAATGCTCCCAGCAAAACCCAACTTGCTTACAATGATGGCATTGTGACACGCCGCAATACTTTTCAGAAATATTACGAACAACAAGAACTCAAAACTTATATTGATGAAGTCCTAAATGTAGATGCAGTACCGATCGCACTAGGCGTATATTTTGTTTTTCGAGATGAAGCCCAAAAAGAAAGCTACAAAGCTATCCGCTTCTTTTCTGCGACTTCTACACCGCGAGTCCGCATTCCCATCAAGCGGTTTGAAGATTATCAAGAACAGCTGCAACCACTCATGGCTTTTTTTACCAAGCGCGGTAGATTACCTGTAAAAGGCGAATTGGAAAATGAACAGGAATTACTCAGCGAATTTGGTAACTTTCGCCGTGCCTTTGGTGTAGTATTGCAAGCTACTGATGAGGCTGAATGGGATGCGATCGCTTATCGTCGTTCTCTCGATATTCAAGTTTATCTTGCTCTGACTCACTTTGATAAACGCCCTGCATGGCAAAAGTTAGCCCCAGAAATGCGTCACGATATCAAAGCCTTTTTTAGTAGCTATGAGGAAGCGTGTCTTGTAGCTGACCAAAAGCTTTTCAGTTTAGGTAAACCTGGGGTGATTAAAACTGCTTGTGAAAAAAGCAAAATTGGTAAACATACACGCGGTGCTATTTATGTCCATGTTTCGGCACTAGCAGCACTTGATCCCGTACTACGAATTTGTGAAGGTTGCGCTAGTCGTACCATTGGGCGTATCGATGAAGCCACATTAATTAAATATCACACTGATAAACCGCAAATATCCTATCTGTCTTACCCCGAATTCGACACTGATCCCCATCCAGCATTAAAAGCCAGTATAGGTATTGATTTAAAAACCCTATTCGTAACTCATCGAGACTATGCAACTAGGGAAAATCCACCGATTTTGCACCGCAAGGAAACATTTGTTACCAGCAACTACCCACGCTACGAAGAATTTGCTAAACTCACTCAACAAGAACAGGAATTAGGATTGCTCAAGCACAAAAGCGCCATCGGTACGCTTGAAGGTTGGGAAAAATGCCTTGCCGCACACAAAGTAGAAATCAGGGGGCATCAGGTTTATCCAATTCAAGAAAGTTAATAAAACCCTGACGCTATAAGGTTATCCTGAATTTGTATTTAACCCAATTGCCACTCCCCGCAATAAATTGACGGGGATTCTTGGGCTAATCACTGCCCGTTTGGGTTTCCCCTACTGAGGTCTTACACGATTATGTCTAATCCGAGCGTACTAGAATATCACTTGTTATCTAGTTACCCTTTTGGTGGACTACTCCCCAAGCGTTTACCTATTTCAGGGTACGTTCCCCTATGCCCTACGGTACGTGGATTACTCCAAATGCTTTTTAATTTTCGACAATCATTTGAATGTCTTTACTGTTTTACGAGTTATCGTAGCTCGTTGCCCCTAAGTTCCCAACTAAAAGTGTGTCTTAACTGTTTCACGATGTTGGAGGAATTTCACCCTGACTAACTATAATTTTACCATTTTACGGACAAATAAATTTGTCTTGTTCAGCTTATATCCCCTGAGCAATAATCATGAAAAAGCCGTCGTAGAGCGACATAGCTCTAGACCCAAAATTTTCGGTAAATCTTGGTAGTTTGTCATGTTTGCGGAAAATCACACAGCAGCTATGGCAATATCTTGCATCTAGCCCTAGCGATTAGAAATCGCGGTTATACAAACTAAGTCCGCCCTGTGTAGCCGCGACTTCCAGTCGTTTGGTGCAAGATATGAGTTAATAGGAACTGCTGCCACTCTGATAATCCAAACCCTTATAGGTACTAGTTACATGATATACTTCTGCATTTCCTCGTTAGATTTTATTGATATTTCCTCAAAAGAGGCAAAAATTTGAGAATATGAGGAAAATTAAATCGCTGCTGGGAGTTTTCGGTAGTCGCAAGATGGCGGCTTTATTATTTTTAGGTTTTTCATCGGGTTTACCATTATTGTTAATCGGTAATACCTTAAAGGCTTGGATGACCGTAGAGAAGGTAGATTTAGCCGCTATTGGTTGGTTTAGCCTTGCTAGTTTGCCTTATTCCTTAAAATTTTTATGGTCGCCCTTGGTAGACAGGTTCACTTTGCCAATTTTAGGGCGACGACGGGGTTGGTTAATTTTGACGCAGATTGCTTTGATTGTAGCGATCGCATTCATGGGTTTTCAACAACCCAAACAAGCATTACAACTACTAGCCATTAACGCCATAGTCATTGCTTTTATCAGTGCAACTCAAGATATCGCTGCTGATGCCTACCGTACCGACGTTTTAGAAAAACTAGAAATGGGGGCTGGTGCAGCAGTTTTTATCTTAGGTTATCGAATCGCCCTGTTAGTCGCAGGTGCTTTAGCTTTGATACTTGCTGACAAACTGCCTTGGTCATCAGTTTACTTGTTTATGGCAGGAACAATGGTAATTGGTATTCTTGCCACCTTGTTCGCACCAGAACCCAAAAAAATTAGCCCTCCAGGATCTCTTGCTGATGCTGTAATCTTGCCCTTTCGAGAATTTTTTCAGCGTCAAGGGATTATTAAAGCTATTCTAATGCTGGCATTCATAACCCTATACAAGCTAGGTGATGCTTTGTTGAGCAATATGACCACGCCTTTTTTGCTACAAACAGGTTTTACGAAAACCGACATTGGGGCAATTCAAGTGGGGATGGGGTTAATTGCCACGATTGTCGGCGCTTTAGCAGGTGGTTCAATTTTGAGTGCTATTGGCATCAATCGATCACTTTGGGTTTTTGGTATTCTACAAGCAGTAAGTAATTTAGCTTACTTTTTCCTAGCATACATCGGTCAAAACTACCAAGCTATGGTACTTGCCATCAATATAGAACAATTTTGTGGTGGATTGGGGACAGCAGCCTTTGTTGCCTTTTTGATGAGTCTTTGTAACCAGCGGTTTTCCGCAACTCAATATGCTTTATTATCCAGCTTAATGGCTGTCAGCCGCGATATTCTGTCAGCCCCTGGAGGCGCGATCGCCCAAAGTACGGGTTGGCCGATATTTTTCTTAATTACCATCGCCGCCGCCGTACCAGGACTACTTCTATTACCAGTATTTGCCCCCTGGAACCCTCAGCCAGTGGCAGTATCCAGACCAGGACTTGAGGACGAAGAAGAGGATATATGGGGAATCAAGTAGTTATTGCTGTCGGCACATTTATTCTCTTACTCACAGGTTTATTACTTGGCTATGTTCTCTCGCAGTTAGTTCTGGGATTTCTAGCATTTAACCTCCTAACATTTTTCGGAACACTCAGCCTAATTTTAATTTTTGGTACACTTTATTACGTTTTATTTTGGCAGTTGCGGAGAGATCAGTCCCGGCCATCAACGCCATCAACCATAAATCAAGGCATACCAAACCAGGTAGAGGAGGGTTTATCTGATAGCTATCTCAAAAATAGGCTAATTGCTAAATTATCTGGTGATGTTGCCGCTGCCGAAAGGTTAATTGAACAAGCAAAAGAGACTTATCCTGGGATGGCTGAGAATTGGTATTGCGAAAGAGTGCTTGATGACTTGGAGCGCGATCGCCAGCAAGAGTAGGGAGTAGAGGAGCAGGGGGAGATCAGGAGGATCTTTTCTGCTCCCTGCCTAATGCTCATGAACAGAAAATTGCTAAAATCAATCAAGAATACTTTACAAATCTTCAGCTAGATTCTCATAAAAGTTCCAAGTCTCTTGCAATAAAAATATGGCTATTTTTCGTCAGTACATCGCTCCGTTGCTTGCAGTATTAGTATTTTTCTTTGCCCTAGTGGCAGTCAGCGCCCGCATCTTTTTACCCTCCGATATGGCAGCACCCGCACCAATTGAAGAGGTAGAGGTAAGTTCTCAACCTACTCCACCAGCAGCACATAACTTAGCGAACTAAGTCAATAAACATTATCAGTGTCTGAGCAACTACTACGTGGCTATATTATTCGCAGTGGCTCACTTTTGGAGCGATCGCTGCTGCTTAAATTCATGCAGCGAACTTACCAGGATCTCTTTCCCAATGAGGATTTTTCCCACCTAGAGCAAACAGTTAAGCAATACTTTTCTAGCAATACGCCTTTGTGGTGGGTAGAAGAAGAGGGGGAGCAGGGGAGTAATAAAGAATCCCTCTCCTCTGCCTCTCATTACCCTATTGCCTGTCTCTGGGTTGGAAATGCCATAGATCAAGTACATGGGAACCGTCATGCTCACATTTTTATCCTCTACGTTGTACCAGAACATCGGCGACAGGGTATTGGTACAGCCTTGATGCAATATGTAGAAAATTGGGCTATTCAAAGAGGCGATCGCCAGATTGGACTGCAAGTGTTTCAATCAAACAAACCCGCATTAAATCTTTACAATCAGTTAGGTTATCATACCCAATCCATCTGGATGGTAAAATTCCTGAGTGCAAAAAATAAATTAGAGGATAGTGATAACATACTTTAGCGTCTAAGTTATAGAGGTTCTTGTTTAGATAAAACTCAACGAGGAAGAAGGAAAAATGTATAATAACCCAACTAATATATATAAAGCTTTAACTTATTGGCGCGGGGGATTATGTGTTAATCCCTTTTCGGGATTGAAATGAAATTATGTATGACGAAGACGATCTAAGCCTACTAGATATTGAGGAGCAGCTAGAAAGCCCCTTAGATAAAATAGAGCCGCTAACTGCCGAATCAGTTGTGGCAAAGCCTGATCCAGAAGTGATGCTAGCCTTGCTGGAAAATCCCCAGCCCCAGCAACGAATGTTAGCGGCGCGTGCTTTTTGTGATATTGAAGATGTGCGTGCTACCCCTCATCTAATTCGCCTCTTAACTGATATCTGTCCCTTAGTGCGAGTGAGTGCAGCTTATGGCATCGGACGCAATCCCAGTTCAGAGGCAGTGAGTCCGTTAATTGCTCAACTAAACAGTGATTGGAATGGCTATGTGCGTAAAGGTGTTGTTTGGGCTTTAGGAAACTGTCGCGATCGCCGTTCTTTAGCACCTTTAGCAAACGCCTTAAGAACCGACATTTCCGCAGTGCGTTTGTGGGCTGCTAGCGCCTTAGCACAGATGGCAGAAGTGGGTTATGAAGCAGTTATAGGGGCAATACCGCCTTTAATTGAAGCCTTAGTCCAAGATCCCGTGGCAGCAGTGCGAAGTAACAGCGCTTGGGCAATTGGTCAACTGTGCCGCGAATTACCTTCTAATGTAGTTTATGCTACAGCAATCGACGCCTTAATTCAAGCCTTTGCCGAAGATCAAGATTTGGGAGTCCGGGAAGACGCCAAAGCCTCACTGTTGGGAGTGGGTGATCCCCGTGGCTTGCAGTTGATTGAAACTTTAGAACAAGAAGGGTGGTTTTGATTTGGGCGATTCAATTTTGGATTTTGAATTAAATTTAAATCTAAAATCTAAAATCCAAAATCCAAAATCCAAAATCTAAAATTCTTTCTGCCCTCGCTCTTACTGACTTTCAGCTACAGCTTTGACTAAATTTAAGTCATAAGGACGCTCAGTGTCATCCTCGCCTAAATATTCACCATTTTGAATTTCTAGAATAACTAGTGGGATATGTCCAGGATTTTCTACCCTATGGAGTGTTGCAGCGGGAACATAGGTTGATTCGTTTCGATTCAGTAATATTTCCTGATCTCCACAAATCACCTTTGCCACACCGGAGACTACAACCCAATGTTCATTGCGGTGATAATGAATTTGTGGTTTAATGCCATGCCTGGGCTTGATTTCAACACGACTAATTCTATAGGTTTCGCCTTCCTCAATCACTTCTACCTGACCCCAATATCGTGTACCTGAATGTGTAGGTAATTCGTTGATATTTGACTGAGTATTATTTTCATTCTGAGGCATAATTAATTTTTCAACTCGGTGATTATCATTATTTTTAATTGACTTTGAATTTTAAATTTTGGTTAAGAAGTCAGGAGCGTAACCAGAGACTCCAAAAGCTCCGGTTAGAATTCAGGATTGGTGAATAACTAAAGAATTAGCAGAAAATTTGATACATAAATGTACTAATAATGCTGCATTCCTTTTAAATTCTTAATTCTGACTTCTGGGTGCTGAATTCTTACGAATTTTGAGTTGCTTAACCTCCCGTATACTGAATCCTATAAATACGATTATTAGCTTCTTCTGTTAGTAGTAAACTACCATCTGGCAACACAAGTAAACCTACAGGTCGTCCCCAAGTGGTTGGTACAGAAGGATTTAATAAAAATCCTGTGAGAAAGTCTTCGTAGTAGCCGAGCGATCGCCCTTTAGCATCGAAGGGAACAAATACAATTTTATAACCAGTGGCGCGATCGCGGTTCCAAGAACCACGAAAAGCAGAAAAAGCACCGTTACGGTATTTTTCTGGAAACGTTTTACCATCATAAAACTGCAAACCCAATGCCGCTGAATGCGCCTGGAACAGCACATCTGGCGTTTGGGTAGCGGCTACTAAGTCGGGGCGTTTACTTTTGCCATTGGTATTTTGGCGCGGATCGAGGTTATCTGGTGTCAAATAAGCATAAGGCCAGCCATAAAACTTCCCCTCCTCAACGCGTGTCAGATAGTCTGGAACCAATTCATCACCGATTCCATCTCGCTCGTTAACAGTAGTATAAAGTTTCTTGGTTACAGGATGAAAGTCTAAGCCAACAGGGTTACGCAAGCCGGAAGCAAAAGTTTGCTGTTCGGAACCATCTAAATTCATTACCTGTACTGAAGCCCGTGGTAGAGGTTCTTCATCCACATTCGTTCCTGAACCAACTGAAACAAATAATTTATTCCCATCAGGCGAGACAACAACATTGCGCGTCCAATGGTTGTTATAACCTTGAGCAGGTAAGTCGGCGATTTTTTCCCCATTACCTGTAATCTGGTTATTACCTTGAGTATAGGGAAAACGCACCACAGCATCTGTGTTCCCCAAAAAAAAGTAATTACCTGCAAAAGCCATACCAAAGGGTCTATTGAGTCCGTTGCTTTTAGTAGCAAAAGTTTCTCGAACATCGGCTACACCATCACCATTGCTATCACGCAACAGACGAATGCGATTTTGCCCAGTTTCAGTCACTAGGACATCACCACTGGGGGTTAAAGCTAGCCAACGTGGGGCATCTAAACCTTCAGCAAATACATTCACTGTGAAACCTGCTGGTACGCGCAGCACCGGGTTTTCTGGAATAGGCACAACCTCAGGGCGCTTAGAAGCACTTTCTGTTGCGAAGGGTGCTGGTAAATTCTTCAGATTGATGCGGATGGGTTTGGGTGAAAGTGCTTCAGTCGAAATGATATTTTTTGGCTCTGTAGGATTCTGCGCTAGTTGGGCAGAAGGTACAGATATTGGTGCTATGGGATTATCTGAGGAACCGCGAGTCTGGTTACAGGCTGCTACCAAGGTCAGTAAAAAAACTGTCACCAAGAAACGCGCAGGGACTTTCATCGCGGTAGACACTATACACAATTTTCCTACTGTAGACTTCATATTTAATAACTGTCGCCAGTCTAAAGTTTGATTTTCTTAGTTACACTGCAATTGCTGTTTGACCTCAAAATTCCCCATTTTATAAACGGGGGAGTATTTGAAATACTTACCATCCAGCATGAGCTTATACAGATAAGCATTTATTAGTCAACAAAAAATTTTCAAATTCTGCTGCTGGCAATGGACGACTAAATAGAAAGCCTTGCATAGAATTACAGTTGTGTTGGCGTAAAAAAGCCAGTTCTGCTTCTGTCTCTACACCTTCAGCAATTACATCTAGATTAAGATTGTGAGCCATTTGAATTAATGCTTTAGTAATAGCTGATTTCTGTGAATCGTTAGCAACATTATGGATGAAATAGCGGTCTATTTTTAATGTATTAATTGGCAAATTTTTCAGATAAATTAAAGAAGAGTAGCCCGTGCCAAAATCATCAATCGCAATTTTTACACCCAAGGATTGCAATTTGTTCATAGTAGCGATCGCACTATTTACATCTTGCATAATCATACTTTCGGTAAGTTCTATTTCTAAGGAACTTGGTTCTATATCATTGATATCTATAAAATTGAGTATTTTATGAATAAAATCTGGTTGATTAAATTCAATTACTGATAAATTTACGGCAACAAGTAAAGAATCGATTCCAGCATCACGCCAGATTTTAATTTGTTGGCAGACTCTTTTTAATACCCATTTACCAATAGGAACAATTAAACCTGTAGACTCCGCTAACGGAATAAACTCTGTTGGGTAAATCATCCCAAGCTCTGGACTTTGCCAACGCAACAAACTTTCAGCAGCTACTATCTTCCCAGAAGCAATATCTACTATTGGTTGATAATAAATTTCAAATTCTTGAAAATTATGTTGTTTGATAGCTCGGTGTAAACTAATTTCTAACAACTGCATCTTTGGAGACAAGTTATTAATTACGGTCTGAGGTGATAAATACCTTTTTAAAGTAGCGTATTTTTCTAATCTTTTGATGATGGCACTTAATAACTCAGCCCTAGTGAATGGCTTAGTTATATAGTCATCAGCACCCATATCCATACCTTGACGAAAGTCTGATTTGGCAGATTTAGCAGTGAGAAAGATGAAGGGAATTGTTGCCGTTGATGGATCTTGGCGTAATGCTGTTAGCACGCCATAACCATCAATTTCTGGCATCATCATATCACAAAGAATTAGATCGGGAACTTCAGAGATAGCCAAATGTACTCCGATTCTGCCATTAGCCGCAGCAATAGTTTCAAAATCCTCAGCTTCTAGTAAGTCTAAAATATTTTCACGGACTGCTTCCTCATCTTCTATGATTAAAATTTTGGACATAATTACCTCAATTTATATTTTATTGTCTACAATTTTCGGCTGCATTCGAGCAAATTCAAGGATTTTGGTCTATATCTTAACTCTGCCAAGAGGGCTTCAAGCCCCGCCCCTTGTGGGTGGCTTCCCTCCTTTATCCTTGACGCAACCGTGATAACACTGAGGTTTTGTAATAAAATTCTGACACATTAAATCTCATGACCGAGGTATCCATAACTTCAAAAATATTGGCTGTTTTCCATAATCTGAGGTAATGCTTGCATAGATTTTTACGATAGCTATTCTCAACCAATAGTTATCTAAAGTTGGTTATCTAAGTATTTTCCAATATTTTGACGCTAAATAAGTAGTAACTTATGAGATATAAACACGACAAAAATGTGTTAAGAATTACAAGCCAGCTTATATCTAGCTAGTTGGAGGTTGGATAATGCTCAAAAATCTGGCAATTGCGGAGGTTCAGCGTCAAACCATTTTTGATAAATTTGCTTGTAAGTGCCATTGGATAACAAAGTCGCTATACCTTTATTAATTGCATCCAGATAGGGGGAGTCTTTAGGTGTAGCAATGCCGTAGTATTCTTCAGTGAGTAGGTCGGCAACAACTCTGATGCCTTTGAGTTTGCCATTTTTGATCGCATACAAAGTAGCGAAAGCATCGCTAACGACAGCATCAACATTGCCATTGAGCAAGTCTTGAAAAAATTCTGGCCCAGAATTAAAAGTACTAATTTTGGCTTTGGGGATGGTTTTGGCAAAATCTGCTCCAGTGGAACCAATTTGGACGGCGATTTTTTTACCTTTGAGACTTTTGAAGTCTTTAATATTTTGATTGTCTTCGCGTACAGCGATCGCTAGTCCGGCTTTAAAATAAGGTCGTGAAAAAGCAATTGTTTTCAGGCGTTCAGCGGTGATTGTGATGCCGCTAATTGCTGCATCGACTCTTTTGGCTTGCAAGGTGGAAATCATGCCATCAAAGGGTAGACTTTCAAACTGGACTGCAAAACCTGCTACTTTAGCGATCGCATTCATCAAATCAATATCAAACCCTTCCAAATGACCGCTAGCCGTTTTCATTTCAAAGGGGACAAAGGTCGGGTCTGTCGCCACCTTCAGAGTTGGAACACCTGAATTTGTAGTCTGATAAGAATTGTTACAGGCAATGAGCAGTAGCAAACAGCCTAAGCTCAGAATTAGCTGCCGCCATTTCAAGTTAATGAATTTCACTATAGTCATTAGTCATTTGCCCGATGAAAAAGACTTTCGGACTTCTTTAAATCGTGTACGTGAAGCTAAACCTGATGGAATCGCGCTGATTTCATATTATAGTGACGCGGCATTAATTATTCAGCAGACGCGATCGCTGTTAATACTTAGGACTAACGGAAAGCTACGGTGTGGCATGGTTGGGAGCTAGCTATCGCAATCTGTTTGCTTTTATCCAGAAATGTTGATTGTGCTGGTACTGTTTCCCAATGGGCTATTTGGGGCGATGTCGGTACGGGAAAATCTGTTAATGGGAGCTTATACCCGTAGCGATCGTACAGCAATCAATGCAGACTTTGAGCGAGTTCTAGAACTCTTTCCCACTCCAATTGAAGACTCAGTAGATTTAGGTTAACGTCCTAGCATTTTATCCCGCAGATGTTTAATGCGATCGCGCAATTTCCCCGCCTCTTCAAATTCTAGTTTCTTCGCTGCTTCTTTCATCTGCGCTTCTAACAGAGTAATCAACCCTGGAATCTGTTCTAATGGCAGTTCATCTAGATGTTCATCCACAACTTTCAAGTCAGTTGCATTTAACCGCCGAGATACATCTAAAAAATCCAAAATCGCATTACTTGATTTTTTCACAATTGGTTGCGGTGTAATTCCATGCAGTCGATTATGTGCTGTTTGAATACCCCGCCGTCTATCTGTTTCATCAATAGCTTTAATCATGCTACCTGTCATATTATCAGCATACAAAATCGCTTGTCCCTGGACGTGACGCGCGGCTCTACCAATAGTTTGAATTAAGGAACGCTCGGTTCTTAAGAAACCTTCTTTATCTGCATCCATAATTGCTACTAAGGAAACTTCGGGTAAATCTAAACCTTCCCGCAGCAAATTCACACCAACCAAAACATCAAATTTACCTTCGCGCAAGTTCTGCAAAATTTCAATGCGCTCAATAGAAGTAATCTCGGAATGTAAATACCGTACCCTGATACCGTGGTCTTGCAAATATTCGGTTAAATCTTCTGCCATCCGCTTAGTTAATGTGGTAATTAACACTCGTTCATGGCGATCGGCTCTATCTTTAATTTCTCCTAATAAATCATCAATTTGTCCTTCTGTAGGACGCACAGAAATTTCTGGATCAACCACCCCAGTTGGTCGAATTACTTGCTCAATTACATGATCTTCAGAAACTTCTATTTCCCAATTTCC
>JBGTMK010000219.1:0-8566 GCA_041743605.1 Nostoc sp. | reverse complement strand
CCTTTCGATGCTGTCCATAATCCAAGCCACATTCCGCACGCAGCAAATTACTTTGGAGTGAGGAAATAATTCGTGAATTAGGGACAATTTGCTACACCACAAGCGGTTAGTGTCGAAGACGACTTGTTTATCGGCTTGCGGTTGGTAGAATGTGGAAAAAATATTTAAAGTTAATGCCCGTTTTTGCTCAGGGGTGATAAATACAGAAAATTCGTTGTCTTCGCTCATGGCTTCCAGCATTCGGCTCACCAGACTACCCACAGGGCTAGACATACTGGCATGAAACTGGGGATTTTGCCGCAGTAAGGCTCCGAGTAAGGTGGAACCGGAACGAGGTAAGCCGGAGATAAAATGGATTTTGGCAGTCATGATGGTTAATTAGCTTGTATTTGTCGCCTAGAGAAATTGAATGTTTCTCCAGGCGCGACATCATTTAATAACGAATTAGCATTGAGGTTAAAAAAGCACAGCGCGATCGCCCCCTATGCTGTCTGCGTTGGGGGATGAAAGCTAGAGCTTGATAGTCTGCTCGACTAGGCAGTTGTCTAAATTTTTGATGGCGAGATGAATTATATAGCGATCGCTCCAACGACCGCATCGGACAAAGATCCAAGTTTTGATTAGGATCTTTGTCCTATATAATTAATACTTATGTTGAATGATGAGAGTAGCGATACCTACGGTGGGCTACGCCAACGCCTCTACTCCATGAAGACTGAGCAAGGCTAATTTTTGCAAAGCTCATGCATCAAAGGTGCAAGTCGATGCAACAAAGTTGCTTGTTTATGCATCAACATTGCTTGTTTATGCAACTAAAGTCGGCGTTGCATGAATCGAGATGATTAAAGGGTTACAAAATTAGCGGCACAATGTTGAATTTATGGATAATTGAGTTTGTAGTTAGGACTTTAGTCCTGATTCTTTTAAGCACTAAAGTGCTTACTACGAACTCTGAAAACTTGCTTGACAAAGTACTAAGGTTTCAGTACGTTATCAGGAAACTGCCCTTGCACATTCCCAGCAGGAGCGTACTGGCAGACCACATAGAAAGCGTTATAATTAGTACCTTCAATCGTTGCAGTGCCTTGTGCTGCACCACAGCCTAATTGCGTACTGCCCTTCCACACCACTTGAGTGAAATGCCCTGTTTCACTAGAAAATCCGGGATTGGCGTAGTTATAATCTTTAATTTCGTCGTACCACTCTTTAACTGCTGTGTTGCCAAGGGTGGCTGGGTCTACGGTGCTTTCTGTACTGTAAGAAGCGTATATGTTCTCTCCCACATTGTTGCGATTAGTACTGTGTTCAAATTCTCCACTACTGGCAATCTTCTCAGCCCAAGCTTGAGCGCTGGTGTTTAAGGAATCACTGATGTTAATGTTAGGGCTATTATGTGTGGCTCGATAAGTGTTGTGTTTAGACACAGCGGCGCTACGTAATGTTGCTAAGTCAATAGATGTTTGTCCTAAAACGGAGTCACTGCTCATTGCTCCTCCTGTTAGCGCAATGGTTAAAGCTGTAGCTGTTGTTAGGGTTAGAGTTGAAAAGAATTTATTCATGGTTTTGTATTTCTTGAGTTAGCTTTTGCAGGTCAGTGCAACTTTGTTGTATGTGAATGCAACAAAGCTGTAGGTGAATGCATAAAAGTTGTAGGTTGATGCAACAAAGGTGCAAGTCGATGCATCAAAGTTGCAAGCCAATGCAACAAAGGTGCAAGCCAATGCATCAAAGTTGCAGCTTGGTAGAGAAGGGGAAAAATTCAAATTGCTTGGGTGAAATGGATTATATAGCGATCGCCCCAATCAGCACATCGGACAAAGATCCAAGTTTTGACTAGTATCTTTGTCCTATATAATTGATACTTATAGTTATTGGTAATAAAAAAGTGCGATCGCATCTGTTAGGCAACAGATAAGGCGATGGTTGTTTTACCCGCCCCACTTAACTCTGTCAGCCAAAGTATTAGACCTTGATGATGCATAATTTGCTTTTTTTATCTATCGAAAAGTGCGATGTCTACGACGGGCTACGCCTACGCACTTTATATTATTCGTGAAGGGGATAGGATTGTAACCCTTCCCCTTTTATCCCCACTCCTTTTACCTCTGCCTCTTTGGTGAAAGTTAATGAGTCATGATGATTTTTATAAATAGTTTTAGAGAACTTTTTTGAGCTTTTTGGCAGTGAATTTGGATGACTGCTTACGTTTAAATACAGAAGTTGCGCCAAGAGCGCCAAGGGTGAGTAAGCTAAGGATCGAGGTGGGTTCAGGGACGCTAACTATAGTTGCAAAAAAAGTAATAGGTAACTCACTATCTTCTGTTCCTAGATTTTGAAAACCTGGGATGAATGGTGGCGCAGAAAAAATTTCTAAATAACCGGGTGTTGGTAAGAAACTAGCAAAAAATGGACTAGCATAGTTTCCCTGTGATGTGGAATAACCAAAACCGTCACCCGTCAACTGCTGACTACTAAGACTAATTAAATTATCTACATTGAAAGGTTCGTTTCCTGGTATTGGAGTACCTACGGGTTGCAGACTAGTAATTGTTTCGCCATTGCGTGTACCACTAATTCCCAAAATCTGGTAGAAACCCAAATCGTCAGAAGTATTATTAGTGGTGAAAGTACCCATCGCGTCTATTCCATTACCAGAATAATTCCACTTCCAGGTTAAAGCAGAAGCAGCTTGCATGGTTCCAAAAACCAATCCAGATGCGGTAGCGAGGGCTGTAGCAAAGAGTAGAGTTTTCATGAGGTCTTCAGTAAGAGTGTAAATACAAAAATCATAGAGCGATCGCCCCATTCACCGCATCGGACAAAGATCCAAGTTTTGACTAGGATCTTTGTCCTATATAATTATTAATTATGAATAAAATATGTATGTAAAAATATGAACCCTATTCCATTGGGTGATATCACTGGTTTGCTATTAGATAGAAATTTTTAATGAAATAAGTAATGACTCTTATTCCAATCATTCTGGGTATAGTTGCTGGCATTTGCTTATATATTGGACTATTACACCTGCTGATTGCTTGTGGCAAATTACAAACAGCGCTTCACTTCTGCTTTGGATTACTTTGCTTAAAAGCTGTTGTCTATATCCTGGCTTTGATACTCACATATCAAGCCACTAGTATAGAAAACTACATAATTGCCCAAAAAGTAGTATTTTCTATAGGATATATTTACGGTATTACTATTGTATGGTTTATAGCTTTACATACTAAATTTAAGCCAGTGCGTTTAATTTTGGTACTGAATAGCCTGTACTTTATCTGCCTATTTATCAACCAAATTTCCCCCACAGGGATTCTTTACTCTCATATCAGTAGCCTATCAAGTATTTCTTTGCCTTGGGGCGAATCAATTACTTACCCAAAAGGTACACTTAATCCTCTATTCAGTTTTCAATTATTAGCTTTAATCAGTAATACTGTTTTCTTGTTTTACGCCTGTTACCGTCAATATCGACGCGGTGAAAAGCAAGCAGCGCTGATTCTGTGTCTTTCCGTAGCCATTTTGATAGGAACTATTCAACACGATCGCCTAGTGGATTTAGGGACAATCAAATCCATATACCTGGCTAAATTTGGATTTATGTCCTTCGTAGTAATTATGAGTCTACGCTTGACAAAGGAGTTGATCCAAGCGGTGAAGCTGCGAGAAAAATTAATTGAAAGCGAACAGCTACGAAAGATGGCTGTGGAAATTGAACGAAATCGCCTCGCCCGTGACTTACACGATTCAGTATCGCAGAAGCTGTTTTCTGTAGCGACAATTGCCGAAGCTTTACCTAGAGTGTGGCAACGTTACCCAGAGACAGCCCAACAGGGATTAGAAGAACTCGTCCAACTGACACAGGGGGCATTAGCCGAGATGCGGAATCTACTGTTGGACTTGCGTCCCAGTGGTTTGGCAGAAAAACCATTAACTGAATTGCTAGAGCAGTTAATCGAGGCAATTCTAGGACGGGCAAGTTTACAGGTAATAACGAAGCTCGAAGGCGATCGGGCTGTGTCTGATGAGGTGAAGCTTGTTTTCTGCCGCATTACTCAAGAAGTACTGAACAACATAATTAAACACGCCCAAGCGACACAAGTATCAGTCAGCTTCTACAGCGATTCACAGAAGATGGTGTTGCGTATCAAAGATAATGGCCGTGGTTTTAACGTGACAGAAATATCACCCGGACATTTAGGTATAGCAATCATGAAAGAACGAGCTGAGTCTATTGATGGTAGTTTCGATTTGAAAAGCTACCCAGGAGAGGGAACTGAGATTGTCCTGAGTTGGTCAAGCACTGTTTTGAAGATAGAGAGTGAGTAATTGGACATTGGGTATAAATAAAGTTAACTAGTAGGATTGTCATTTACTCTTTTGAATGCTTGCTGATAATGGTTTAAGACATATTTACTTTTTGTAAAATGGTAAATGTTTATTTGCACTGACTTTCTTGGAAAAGACGGATCTTTAGACTTTATTGTGGAACAATTGCGTGATTGACTGGTGGAAATAAAAAATTAAAGATTAAGAATCTTACGTAGAAATTCTGAAAATGGAACAATGAACAATAAGATAAATGTATTAAAAATCGCTTTAATCCTGCAAATTTATATATGGAAAAAGAAAAATCAGTAAAACCGATTCGGGTGATTACTGTTGACGATCATGAAATCCTGCGGGGCGGTATTAAATTTCTCTTACTGGCATTTGATGACATTAAATTAGTGGGTGAAGCGCGTAATGGAGATGAAGGAGTACATCTATGCAAAGAATTACAACCAGATGTGGTGCTGATGGATTTGATGATGGTGGGAATGAATGGAGTAGAAGCAACAAGAGCTATCCGCAAAAAATACCCAGAAATTCAGGTTTTGATTTTAACTAGTTTTCTAGAAACAAAATTGGTTCAGCAAGCGATGCAAGTTGGTGCTATTGGCTACCTGCTTAAAGGTGTCTCCATTGATGAGTTAGCAGATGCCATACGATCTGCTGCCATCGGTCAATCTATTTTGGCAGGGGAAGTGATTCAGGCGTTATTGCAACCGAGCCAAGCTTCATCTCAACCTGTTTATGAACTGAGCAAACGCCAGGGAGAGGTTTTAGCACTGCTGGCTTTAGGATTGAGTAATGAAGCGATCGCTCAACGGATGAAACTGAGTCCTTCTACCATTAGGCATCATGTCAGCCAGGTACTAAATAAGTTAGGAGTAACAAACCGCACTGAGGCTGCAACTACAGCAGTGCGAGTCGGATGTGTTTAATATTGGTGAATCAACTTAGTTACTTTTGAATATTTGATATTGCAAAGTTTTAAGATAATTGATTTTGACAAGAGTAGTAGCGATACTTACGATGGGCTACGCCAACGCTACTACTCTTGTCACGCCAATAGAATAGGCTAATTAATTTTTGCAGGTCACTGCATCAAAGTTGCAGGTCAATACATCAAAGTTGCAGCCTAGTAGGGGGCAATAGCTCTCAGTTAAGGCAAGAGACGCGATAAATCAGGACTTTGGTATCTCAATATAGTTCAGATAAGACCAAAACACTTGTAGAGACGGCGATTTATCGCGTCTCAAAAACCAAGGAAAATAGAAAAACCCTCCAGATTATTGAAATATCCAAAAATCTGAAGAGTTTATGTTTGATTTTCGCATTTGGTAACTTTTATTTTTTCTAAGCGAAGCTAACTAGTAGCCCAAAGAGAGAAGCTAACGGCAAAGAGGTTTCCCCCATGAGTGACTAACGATAGCGCAGCGTTAGCGAGTCTTATCTACGACACCCTACGCCAGCGTCTCCGTTAGGAGCTACGGTGTACACACTGGTAATGAAGCCCAAACCCTGGATTTACCCCCCCTTGCAAAAAGGGGAAATATCCGGTTATCCCCCTTGCAAAGAGGGGAAATATTCGGTTCTCCCCCAAAGCATCGGGGGAGTTAGAGGGGGTCAGAAGGACTTGTGTGTACACCGTAGCCGTTAGGAAAGGGGTCAGGATTTTAGTCCTTGACTTGAGCGCTTTAGCGCTCACAACAAAGCCGGCATTGTTGTGTTGCCTTGCCAGAGTACTAATTTATTTCCAATTTGAAAATACTCGCTGTCACTCCCAGGCTTTCTTCAAAAAGTGATTCGCGTCCCCAACGTTGCACCTGCTGACTCAGCAATGCTTCCGCCTTTTGTTCCGAAAGTGAAGTTACCTGTTGAAACAGACCTGCAGATTGAGCGCCACCGTGGGTTTCCATCCGCATACAACCACCAGTTTCCGAGCAAATTACGGTACCAGAGTCTGCTTTTGGATTTGTCGAACTGAGGCGCAAGGCAATCAAGTCGCCAGCAATCTCACCCACATCAGCAAGGGGAACACCCGCTAATTCGGTTTCCACTTGTCGTTGGTCTTGGGCAATAAAACGAATGCGAGTGATGTCATAATCTCCCGTTTCCTTTTCATAAGAAACTGGCTGCCATTCTAGACGACTTGCCAACCAACCCAAAAACAGCAATGCTTGTGCGGGATTGCCTTTTTCGTAATCAATAGTTACTCGGTCAACTTCCCGAAGGGCAGCCCGACGGTTAGGTGAGTCGTATGCTTCAGCTGTCAATTCCTGCCAAGCTGATAGGCGACGCCAGTTGAGGTCAGCCAGGGGAACTCCACTGTCCACCAATTCTTGTAGGCGGAGTAAATCACTTTCTGGCTCGTTAAAGCGGCAAGAATCCACAATCACATTATTGCAGACTGCCGCTAGCCGCTTAAATAGATTGTTGTTGGGGACTGGCGTTGCTTTCCACCAAAGAAACTTTGGTAAGCCGCCAATCAACAATGCTGGAATCATGCCACCGATGCGTTCCAAGGCAGCAGCAGTTCCACTAAGAGTTATGTATTCGCAGCAAATTAGTGTACTTGACGATTGCTTTTGGATGGGGCAATAGGCAGAAACTTGAGCCTTGACTCCTTCATCTTCGCCAGCAATGGGAAACAGCGCAATAATCCGGCAAGGGTTGCGGAGGGCGATTTCATCGGCAATTCTGGGGCTTGGGGCATTTAAGCTGGGGAGTTCAATAGAACCATTATCCCCACCAGACCCGTTTCCTTGACGTTTGGCGAATTCTTCTCTCAAGATAGCCAAAGTTTCGGGTGTTGCTGTGCCAGTATCCGGCAGTCTATATTTTGTCTGCACTTGCCGCAAAGCTGCTACCATCTGAGGCCCTAAAATTCCGTCAAGCGGTCCGTTGTAAAATCCCAAACTAGCCAAAAGATATTGGGTTTCTTCTGGTTCGTAAACCACTAAGGTAAATGTCGTGGCCCGAGTCGCAGCAGGAAGTCCACCGTCCTCGCCAGTAATGCCGTAGCTTTGCCAAATTTGATTAAGTTCCGCCTCTATTTCATTAAGCGAAATATCTTTTGGCGCCTGAAGTGAATAAATTGTAGAAGCTTGGGGAGCCATAGGAAGTTTTGGATTTTGGATTTTGGATTTTGGATTTTGTCATTAGTCATTTGTGTTTTTACTAGTGACTAATGACCAATGACTAATGACTAATGACTAATATTTAGAGTCTGCGCCAGCGACGGCCATCTTGGTTAATTAACAATTCTGCTTCCGCTGGTTCCCAGGTACCGGCTTCATACTGGGGAATAGTATTTGCGTCAGCGGGTGCATCCCAAACGGAAAGGGCTGGTGTTACTACCTGCCAAGCTGCTTCTACTTCGTCCGCGCGGGTGAACAATGTTTGATCGCCCATCATACAATCAAGGAATAAGCGATCGTATGCATCAGATGTTGCTTGGATGCCAAAGGAACCATAACTAAAGTCCATATCAACGGAACGGGTACGGAATTCTGCCCCCGGCATTTTCACATCAAAACGCAGGGAAATACCTTCATTGGGCTGAATCCGCATCGTCAAAATGTTGGCGTTTGTCTGTTGGGCAGCAGATTGGAACATCCGAGACGGAACTTCACGGAAGTGAATGGCAATCTCACTGACTTTTTTCGGCATCCGCTTTCCGGTACGCAAGTAGAAAGGAACACCTTTCCAGCGCCAGTTGTCTACCAAAAACTTCATTGCAACGTAGGTAGGTGTGGTGGAGTTGGGATCAACACCTGGTTCTACTCGATACCCTGGCACTGCTTGACCCTTCATCCAGCCAGCACTATATTGACCACGGACTGCTGACCGCGACAGATTGTGAACATCAGCTAAACGAGTAGCTTGGAGTACCTTCACTTTTTCTGTGCGGATGCTGTCGGCATCCATTGCGTTGGGTGCTTCCATCGCCGTTAAGCAGTAAAGTTGCATGAGGTGATTTTGCAACATATCCCGCAGTGCGCCGGCGCTTTCATAATAGCCAGCCCGATCTTCCACGCCTACTGTTTCTGCCACAGTAATTTGCACGTGGTCAACAAATTGACGATTCCACAACGGCTCAAAAATTGCATTGGCAAAGCGAAACACCAGCAAATTCTGGACTGTTTCTTTACCTAAGTAATGGTCAATGCGGTATACTTGATGCTCTTTACAATATTTCTGTACCACTTGGTTAAGACTTTTGGCAGAAGCCAAG
>JBGTMK010000218.1:0-16596 GCA_041743605.1 Nostoc sp. | reverse complement strand
TGTTTGGTTTCCCATTCTCCACGGCCCCAACGGTGAAGACGGGACAATTCAAGGGTTACTCACCTTGATGCAAGTCCCCTTTGTTGGTTCTGGGGTGTTAGGTTCGGCAGTGGGGATGGATAAAATTGCCATGAAAATGGCCTTTGAGCAAGCGGGACTACCACAAGTAAAATACAAGGCCGTAACGAGAACGCAGGTTTGGTCTAATCCTTGTGTGTTTCCAAAATTGTGTGATGACATTGAAGCAGCATTAGGTTATCCTGCTTTTGTCAAACCTGCTAATTTGGGTTCATCGGTGGGTATTGCCAAAGTGCGATCGCGCCAGGAATTAGAAGCCGCCCTAGATAGTGCTGCCAGTTATGACCGAAGGCTGGTTGTAGAAGCTGGTGTCGTAGCCAGAGAAGTCGAGTGTGCCGTTTTGGGTAATGATCAACCCCAAGCCTCTGTCATTGGAGAGATTACTTATGACAGCGATTTTTATGATTATGAAACTAAATATACTGAGGGTCGCGCAGATTTACTGATACCTGCATCGCTTCCAGATGCGATCGCCCGTCAAATTCAGGACATGGCTTTGCAAGCTTTTGCAGCCGTTGATGCTGCGGGTTTGGCAAGGGTAGATTTTTTCTATGTGGAAGCGACACAAGAAGTTTTTATTAACGAAATCAATACCTTACCAGGCTTTACTGCGACGAGTATGTATCCCCAACTCTGGGCTTATAGTGGAGTCTCCTTTCCAGAATTAGTTGATCGGTTAATTCAACTTGCTCTTGAAAGACATTCTCCTAACTGAGGGAGAAAATAAACTAACAGACTTTTAGATAATCACAGCGAAAAGTCACAATAAATACAGAATTTTGGCAAAAGTTAGCCAGATTTGGTAGCCTATATTTTACAAAAAAGCTACTAAAATCTGAACTTTTGTTACGGATACCTGATGATTAACTCCTCCAGTACAATTTATTGACTAGAGGGGTACAAATCTGAAAGTAATCATGGAAAAAAGTCAGAATGTACAGCGCGAGCGAACCCAACTAAGAAGGGCTACTCCAGAGCTGACAAACAGGAAATCGAGATTAAAACAAAGCTCGAATGTTCTGATATATCTGGTCACACATCATCCTTGGCTAATGTTAACTGGGTGTTTAGCCATGTTTCTAGGAGGTGGTGCTTTTGCCCTGTATAGCTTAGGTAATGCTGGCCAGGTAACACAAGAAGAACCAGAAAAAATCCCAGTTATAGTTGAAGAACCAATCAACGTGCCCTCTGAGAATAGTAATCCTACACCTTTGTGGATGGTAGCTGCGATCTTCCTCAGTTGTGGTAGTGGTTGCTTGCTCATTTTCCGAATGCTTAACCGGAAAACGCAACCACAAAAAGTCCAAAAACAGGTTAACCGCCATCAGGCACGCTTGGCACAGAATCATTACCAAAAATTGGAACCACGTCTTCCCAAGAACCAACCAATTTTTGTGCCACAGCCACAACTGATGCCCCTTATGCAGATGCAACCTAAAACCAAGCATCTGGTAACGGTTCTACCAGCAGAACACAAGCACCACCTGGATACGCGCACAGAACCTTTAGCAGACCTAATGGATCTTCGTAAAAATAGTTCATTGTCTGCACTTTTACGCCAGTATTAATACTACCGTAAAGTAAAACCCGGTTAAATTAACACTTTTTGCCAATTAGCTTGGCTAAGATTCCCGATTTCTTAAAGGAAGTCGGGAATCTTGTTATGTACGAATAATTTATGAAATACATATAGTGGACTGTCTAGGCTAAAAGAGTGCATTAGCTTGACTCTTGTGGGATGGGCGTCTCGCCCGTCCGTGCGGGCAAGATGCCCACACTACAAGAAAAATTTATTGCAACATCTTAGTCTTGTCACGCCACTACATTAAATTTTTTACAGAAGCGGGAAGATATTAAATTTTCCTCCTTTCCTGATGATAAGCAAGAGAGGCGGAGGGCTAAGTTAGAGTAAAGGTTGTACAGGACGTTAAGCTATTGAGACAGTAGCCAAGTCGCTGATTGGATATAAAATTAAAATTTATTAAAAAAAGTTCATGAAAGCTGGACACATTGATACAGAAGCAGCGAGGTTAGAAGCCCTCCGGCAGTATCAAATTCTTGACACAGAACCCGAAGAAGCCTACAACAATCTTGCTAAGTTAGCAGCATTTATTTGTGGCACTCCTATCTCTTTGGTAAATTTCATTGATGAAAATCGTCAATGGTTTAAGGCAAAAGTAGGTTTAAATGTATCAGAAATGCCCCGGAGTGTTGGGTTATCTTATCTTTGCCAAGAGCAGCGTAATGTTGTTGTGGTTCCTGATACGCTAGCTGATGAAAAGTTGGCAAATAATCCGGTGGTAACTGGCTACCCTTATGTACGATTTTATGCAGGTGTACCATTAATTACTCCAAAGGGAGATATTCTAGGAACTCTGTGTGTAATTGACCAAGTTCCACGGCAACTAAGCCAAAAACAAGTGGAGGCGTTTGTAGGTTTAAGTCGCTTGGTAATCGACCAATTAGAACTCAGGCGTCATGTAAGTGAGGCATCTCAAATTACTGAGAAGCTAATGGCACACGAGCAAGCATCTCGCGCCCAATCGGAAGCCGCGAGAACTCGCATTACCAATCTTCTTGAAAGCATCACTGATGGTTTTTTTGCCTTGGATAAAAAGTGGCGATTTACCTATATTAATGGTCAAGCAGAACGGTTGTTACAAAAAAACCAGAGTGAGCTTTTGGGTATAAACATCTGGGAGGCGTTTCCAGAAGTTATCGGCACAACATTGGATAGTGAGTATCACAGGGCAATATTAGAACAGGTTAGCGTAGAATTTGAGGAGTTTTATCCGCTACTAAACTGCTGGCTTCAAATCCACGCCTATCCGGCAAAAGACGGCTTGTCTGTTTATTTCCAAGACATTACTGAACGACGGCGAACAGCAGAAGCACTAAGGGAAAGTGAAGAACGTTGGCAATTAGCATTACATGGTAATAATGATGGTATTTGGGATTGGAACCTCAAGACTAATGAAGTGTTCTTCTCAAGTCGGTGGAAGGAAATGCTCGGCTATGAAGACCACGAAGTTTCCAACCGTTGGGATGAATGGACAAAACGAATCCATCCCGATGAGCGAGATTTGGTACTTCAAACTTTTCAAGACCACTTTGCCAAGAAAACACCGTTTTACGTCTGTGAATATCGAGTCCAGTGCCAAGATGGCGGCTATAAATGGATTCTAGATCGAGGACAGGCACTTTGGGACGCATTGGGTGATATTGTACGGATGGTGGGTTCTTATACAGATATCACAGATCGTAAGCAAGCAGATGAAGAATTAAAACGACAAAATCTGCGATCGCAATTATTTGCCGAAATCACCCTGAAAATTCGAGAATCTTTACAAATAGACGAAATTCTCCAAACCACGGTGACAGAGGTGCAAAAATTACTCCAAGCTGACCGAGTTTTGATTTTTAGACTGGAAACTGACGGTTCGGGAACAGTGGTACAAGAGGCAGTGCTACCTGGTTGGCCAGTAATTCTAGGAGAAAATATTTTTGACCCTTGCTTTAAAGAAGAATATATAGAAAGATATCGCCAGGGCAGAGTAAGTGCAATGGTAGACATTCAAGCTGCTCATATTCAACCATGCCATCGAAAATTTCTTCAACAGTTTGCTGTCAGGGCTAATCTGGTAGTGCCGATTCTCGTCAGGGATGGCATTTGGGGCTTATTACTGGCTCATCAGTGTGCCGCACCTCGACAGTGGAATAACTTTGAGACGGAGTTATTACAGCAATTAGCTAACCAAATTGGAATTGCTTTATCTCAAGCGCAACTATTAGAAAAAGAAACCCAGCAAAGTCAAGAACTAGCGCGTTCTAATGCGGAATTAGAACAGTTTGCATACATTGCTTCTCATGACTTACAAGAGCCGTTGCGGATGGTAGCTAGTTATTTACAGCTATTAGAACGAAGATACAAACATCAATTGGATGCCAATGCTGATCAGTTTATCACTTACGCAGTAGATGGGGCCCGCCGGATGCAGACCTTAATCAACGATTTGTTGAACTATTCTCGCGTCAGCACCCGTGGGCAGCCCTTTATACTAGTTGATTGTAGTGTTGTTTTAGAGCAAGCGATCGCTAATCTCCAAATTGCGATCGCAGATAGTAGAGCAATTGTCACTTATGAGACTCTACCTCAAGTGATGGCTGATCCTACCCAATTAACACAAGTATTTCAAAACCTCATCGCCAACGCGATCAAATTTTGCCAAAATCAGCAGCCACAAATTCATATCGGCTTCACGATAGCAGATGGGGGAGCAGGAGAGCAGGGGAGCAGGGGAGCAGAGGAAGAAAATACTACCTCATCTTCCTCATCCCCCCCAATCCCCACTCCCCACGAATATTTGTTCTCGGTGCGCGATAATGGAATTGGCTTGGAATCCCAGTATGCTGAACGTATTTTTATAATTTTTCAGCGCTTGCACGGTAGAGACAAGTATCCAGGTACTGGAATTGGTCTGGCAATTTGTAAGAAAATTATAGAACGCCACGGCGGCCGGATCTGGGTTGAGTCGAAACCGGGTCAAGGCTCGACTTTCTACTTCACAATTCCAGATATAGCAGGTAAGCAATGGTGAGAACCATAACACCGATTATGCCTATTGAGGTTTTGTTAGTAGAAGATAATCCTGGCGATGCCCAACTCACACGCATCGCCCTAGAAGATAGCAAAATCTCGATTCACTTGAATGTGGTCGAAGATGGGGTAGAGGCAATGGCATTCTTGCGAAAACAAGATAAATATGCTAAAGCAGCCCATCCAGATATTATACTGCTCGATTTAAACCTCCCTAGAAAAGATGGGCGGGAAGTACTGGCAGAAATTAAAGGAGATGAAAACCTCAAACGAATACCTGTAGTTGTCCTGACTACTTCCCAAGCCGAAGAAGACATCCTCAAAGCTTATAATTTATGTGCAAACTGTTATATAACTAAGCCAGTAGATTTCGATCAATTCGTTAAAATTGTACAATCAATAGAAAATTTTTGGTTTGCGATCGTAAAACTGCCACCGGAGTAGTGGAAATGGCAGGTAAAAATATTAAAGTTTTGCTAGTAGAAGATAACCCTGGTGATGTCTTTTTATTACAGGAGTTTTTAAAGGAAGTTACCACAGTTGTAGTTGATTTGATGCCTGTTGAGTGCCTTTCTGAAGCCCTCAACTACCTAGCAAAGGAAATTTTTGATGTGATTCTGTTAGACCTCTCGCTTCCAGATAGCCAGGGGCTGGAAACCTTTGTTATTACTCACATTCAGGCAAAAGCAACTCCAATAATTGTGCTGACAGGTATAAACGATGAAACCCTAGCAACTAGTGCAATGCAGCAAGGAGCGCAGGATTATTTAGTGAAAGGGCAAGTAACTGGTGACTTGCTGGTTCGATCAATGCGTTATGCCATCGAGCGTCAACAGGCAGATAACGCATTACGCCATAGTGAAGAGAGATTTCGGGTTGCCCTGAAAAACTCTCCCATCTTTGTCTACAACCAAGATAGGGAGTTACGCTACACCTGGGTTTACAATCCTCCATCTGGAGTAACGGTTGAGGAAATATTGGGGAAACAAGATTTAGATATTATTCCAGTAGAAGATGCTCAACGTCTGATCACAATTAAACGTGGGGTGTTAGCTACAGGCATAGGGACGCGAGAGGAAGTATCAATTACCATTAAAGATACAACTCGATATTACGATTTAACTGTCGAGCCATTACGAAATGACTCGCAAGAAATTATTGGCGTGACTTGCGCCAGTATTGATATTAGCGAACGACAAGCCGCACTACGCGAACGCAAATTGGCAGAAGAAAAAATTCGTGAACAAGCAGCATTACTAGATGTCACCATAGATGCCATTTGCGTCCGAGATTTAAACAATCAAATTATTTTCTGGAACAAAGGTGCAGAAACACTTTACGGTTGGCAAGCGACAGAGGCTTGGGGCAAAAATGCTAGTGAGCTTTTGTATGACGAACCTTCACCGGAAATCGAAGCGGCTCTTTTACAAGCTCTTAGTAAAGGTAAGTGGCAGGGTGAGTTGACTAAACTTACTAAAATGGGCAAGGAAATTCTCGTTGCTAGTCGCTGGAGTCTGGTGTGCGATGAACAGGGCAAACCTAAATCAATTCTCACCGTTGACACAGATATTACCGATAAAAAACACCTAGAAGCCCAACTATTTCGCGCTCAACGCCTGGAAAGTATTGGCACTTTAGCTAGTGGCATTGCTCACGACCTCAACAATATCCTGACACCGATTCTTGCAGGAGCGCAACTTCTACCGCTGAAATTTCCCGATGCAGATGAGCGAACTCGCCATCTACTGGAAATTCTGGAAATCAATGCTAGGCGTGGTGCTGATTTAGTCAAACAGGTACTATCCTTTGCGCGGGGTGTAGAAGGGAAGCGAATCACTTTGCAACTCAGACATATAATTGTGGAAGTTGGCAAGATTCTTAAAGAGACATTTCCTAAATCTATAGAAATCAGCACTGATGTACCGCAGGATTTGTGGATGGTTTCTGGAGATAGTACTCAACTGCATCAAGTACTGATGAACCTTTGCGTTAATGCCCGCGATGCTATGGCCAATGGCGGTACTTTGACTATCTCTGCCGAAAATCTGTTGATTGACCAAAACTATGCCCGCATGAACCTGGAAGCCAAAGAAGGGTCTTACATAGTGGTTACTGTCTGCGATACTGGAGTTGGGATTCCGAAAGAAATGTTAGATAGAATTTTCGAGCCATTCTTTACTACAAAAGATATAGGACAAGGCACTGGTTTAGGACTTTCCACAGTACTGGGGATAATTAAAAGCCACGGAGGTTTTGTGAACGTGTATAGTGAACCGCTAAGTGGTACTAGCTTTAAGGTTTACTTGCCAGCAGTAGAGGGAATGGAAACACTCAGCCCCGAAGATTTGCCACCACAAAAAGGACATGGAGAATTGATTTTGGTTGTGGATGATGAAACCGCCATTCAAGAGGTGACGAAAACATCATTGGAAGCTCACAACTATAAAATCTTAGTTGCCAGTGATGGCATTGAGGCGATCGCATTATACGCTCAAAATAAGGACAAAATTAGTGCCGTCCTCATGGATATTATGCTGCCTTCGCTAGATGGTTTAACTGCTATCCGTACCCTACGAAAAATCAACCCCCAAGTCAGAATTATTGCCAGCAGTGGACTTATGTCTGACAATAAGCTCAGTGTAATAGCAGCCGTTGGTGTCAATACATTTTTGTCGAAGCCCTACACTGTTAACGAATTATTGTTTTCTTTACAGAAAGTACTATCTTGAGTCAAATAAATACGTAAATATCCTGATAGCTGTGAGTACAAAAAGCTGCTTATTAATATAAGTGCAAATTGCTTGGATTTGATATGATTGAACATCGCTTAACTAACACACTTCTGTTAACGATACTCACAGCTTCACTAAATCAATATGCCTCGGTTTCTTAAGTTAATCATTATAAATATAGTAATCTTGAGTGCATTGATACTCACGTCCCAACAAGTTGGGGCGCAAGATTGGCGTCCAGTTCGCGGTGGCATCCCTTTCGGCATAAGTGGTATGGCTTTGATAGAGCAGCAAAGCAATACGCTCAATTTTCTGATTGTCCATGACAACAAACAAAAAAAACAAGGCCGTGTAGCAATCATCACTATTAAAGGGAAGAACCAACCTGAGTATTCTCCCTTAAGCTGGCCAAATAACACAGAATTGCCCATTGACTTAGAAGCTTTAACATCTGTTCCAGAGAAAACAAAATCTTCTTTTATCGCTATAAGCAGTTCTGGCAAAGCTTATTACATCAGGTTAGAACCTGCCAATAAAACCATCTCAGTGATTAAGGAATTCAATCTACCAGGAATTATTCGAGGAAATAATTTTGAAGCATTTGGATTACAAAATATAGACGGTAAACTAGTTGCTATTTGGGGACATCGGGGTGAAGGAGAACAACCAGCAACTATTTTTTGGGGAGTGTTTGACTTGACTAAGTATCAAATTACTCTCGCAGGTTCTGCCAATCTGAAAGTACCGTTTCCATCTGGAAATGTTCGTCATATTTCAGATATTAAAGTAGACCCCGTAGGAATTGTGTACATCACCTCAGCAAGTGATGCCGGAGATGATGGCCCATTTCAGTCAGCTGTGTATGTTGCTGGTTACTTGGGATTGGATGGTAACAAAATTGCATGGCGACAAAATCCTCAACTTGTTCCCCTCTACCGCTCTAATTATCACAAAATTGAAGGTATGGAACTTATTTCGGGTACAGAAGGCGGCGTGATTGTTGGTACAGATGACGAGAATTTAGGTTCTTATGTATACATTTTGGGTGGAAGTAACTGAACGGTATATCCTTTGATAACCTGTGTAAACTGCTATCTGAATTTAAAAAGGACTTCATTTTTGTGTGGGTTGACCATTATCTGATTGATAACGGTCACTCATTAATTACCCCTACACATTAAATCGGAACAACATTACATCCCCTTCCTGCACAACATACTCTTTTCCTTCACTGCGAACCAACCCTTTCTCCTTCGCACCATTCATCGAACCAGTTGTTACCAAATCTTTATAAGCAACAGTTTCAGCACGAATAAATCCGCGCTCAAAATCACTGTGGATTACACCAGCAGCTTGAGGTGCAGACATTCCGGCATTAATTGTCCAAGCGCGGGTTTCTTTGGGGCCGCAGGTGAAATATGTCCGTAAGCCTAAAAGTAAGTAAGTTGCTCGAATCAACGATTTCAAACCGCCTTCTTCCACACCTAAAGATGCGAGAAAATCAGCTTTATCTTCCTCTGGTAATTCCACTAATTCAGCTTCAACTTGGGCAGAAACAATTACAACTTGGGCATTTTCTGTAGCTGCAATTTGTCGTACTGTTTCCACAAAATCATTACCAGTTGCCAACTCATCCTCAGATACATTGGCGGCGTAGATAATCGGTTTATAAGTAAGCAGTTCTAATCCTTTAATAATTACTGTTTCTTCTTCATTCAAGCTCACCTGACGCACCGATTTACCTTCATTTAAAGCCGCAGCTAATTTTTCTAAAACTGTGATTTCAAACTGTGCATCTTTGCTGGTACGAGCTTGTTTGCGAGTGCGGTCAATTCGCCGCTCAATTTGGGCTAAATCTGATAAACCCAATTCTATATTAATGATTTCAATATCTCGCGCTGGGTCAACAGAACCAGCAACGTGGATAATATCATCATTTTCAAAACAACGTACCACATGGACGATCGCATCAACTTCCCGGATGTGGGAAAGGAATTGATTCCCTAGTCCCTCACCCTGACTTGCACCTTTAACTAAACCGGCAATATCTACAAATTCAACCCGCGCCGGGATAGTTTGTACCGAACTGGCAATCTTAGCAAGAACATTTAACCGCTCATCCGGTACTGCGACAACGCCGACATTCGGTTCAATCGTGCAAAAAGGGAAGTTAGCTGCTTCTGCTTTGGCATTAGCAACTACAGCATTAAATAAAGTAGATTTTCCGACGTTGGGAAGTCCGACAATTCCGGCTCTTAGCATTTTGGATTTTAGATTTGGGATTTTGGATTACATTACCAAGGTAATCTAAACAGGTTCCGGTATGGTTTGGGGAATCGGCCCTGGAACTGTTTGAGGAATGGGAGCAGGTACTGGTTCTGGTACAGGTCCCGGTAAGGGTTGGGGTATAGCTGGCCCCGGTACAGGTTCGGGACTAGGTAGCGGATTCGGCTCAGGATTGGGACTAGGTAGTGGATTCGAGCCAGGAGTAGGAATTTGTGGTTCAGGTATAGAAATCGCAGTGGGATTAATCATGAGAAGTCTAAATTAAATTATTCAACCTTCCCAGGCTAGATGACAACCTCATCTGTTGACATCTCCCCAAATACCTATACTCACAAACACATCCTTTAATAACTCATTCTCTGCGTCCCTCTGCGCTTCCCTTTGCGCTCCTCTGCGTTTAAACTCCAATCCTCAATTCGCCACCATTTGCACAAAACTACTCCTCCTTTACCTTGTCTACCACCTCTGGCACTGGATCGTAACCACCTGGATGAAAGGGATGACAGCGCAAAATTCGTCGAGTTGCCATCCAGCTACCACGTAACACTCCAAATCGTTCAATAGCTTCAATAGCATACATCGAACAAGTTGGTTGAAAGCGACAAGTCGGGAGAAACAACGGCGAGATAAACATTCGGTAGCCCCGAATCAGCCAAATAAATAATAATTTCATTACAGCTACCCAAATCTTATAAATTAGTAACAGGGGTAAAAATTTTCATTTTGTCGCATCTTTGTTAATTACATTTTCTGACTTCACCTCAATTCCGCTTTTATGGCTGCAAATTGCCATCACTGCAATTTGGGTATTACTCATCCTCCTGATTGCATGGATGGTAAACCGCTTCACCAACGAGCCAGAAATCGTGCGGAAGATAGTTCATATTGGCACTGGTAATGTAATTTTACTGGCTTGGTGGCTAGATATTCCTGCTATCGTCGGGATTACAGCTTCAATTTTAGCGAGTGCAATCACCTTATTATCCTACCGATTGCCCATTCTTCCTGGCATTAATAGTGTTGGGCGCCAAAGTTTAGGGACATTTTTTTACTCTGTTAGTTTCGGTATTTTAGTCGCCTGGTTTTGGTACTTAGAACAACCCCAGTACGCAGCACTAGGAATTTTGATCATGACTTGGGGAGATGGACTAGCAGCCTTGATTGGGCAGCGTTTTGGTACACATAAGTATAAAATATTTGGGACAGAAAAAAGCTGGGAAGGCTCCCTAACTATGATGCTTGTTAGCTATCTCGTCAGTAGTTTGATTTTAGTTGGAACTCAAGGAAACAGTTGGCAAACTTGGGTGATATCAGTGTTGGTGGCAGTTATCGCTACGGCTTTAGAAGCTTTTTCTTTTTTAGGTATTGACAATTTGACAGTTCCTTTGAGTAGTGCAGCCCTTGCCTACTTTTTAAGTCAGTTATTCATAACGTGATATGCTTTAGTCCCACTTTTCGCCTCACTCGCAATTTCAGCCTTCTTGTTGTTTAAGGTAAAAACTTGTGGTTGTAGATATCCAAAATCCGTGAATCTATATTCAGATGCTGTAAATACCTTCAAAAACACCAAATATTGACCATACCTGCTCTAGCGCATTGATATATCTATCTTGAGAAACAAAAATACAATTTTGTTTTATGTCTCCAGGTTTATGAAATCCTGACAAACAATGCCTATAGTTGGGTCTTAGGTGGTCAACCCACCTAAACGTAAGTGAGGCTACAATCATGTCACATCAAATAATTGCGTCTGAATTGCTTAATGAGTTATCTAATAAGCAACAAAAGGTGCTAGTCGGTGGTGCAGACTTTGAGTTAAGCGGTAGCAATTTCGGTAACAGAAGGAGTGGTTTAATTGGAAAAACCAGTTCCGTCCCTCAAGGTAGCAGCGCCTCCTCCGCAAGTACTAGTACCGCAAGGCGGAAGTCACGCATTCAAAAGTCACGCATTCAAAAGTATTATGGAATAGGCTTTTTAGGGATTTTAAATGGTTGCTTTATTTCTGCCGTGGCGTACTAGTAATTTAATCAATACGGCTGCACAAGATTTCTTGGGCTTGGCTTGGGTGGAGATATTCCTACTGGTATTGGAACATTGCCCCAACCTAACCTAAATGGTGGAACTTCCGGCATCGAGTCTCCCGTAAATCAAGATGTTGCTGGAGAGTAACCATTCCCATAAGTAAGTGAACTGCAAAAATCAGCTGACTCACCAAAGCACTTCGCAAATTTTAGCAGGGAATAGTAAGTCGGGTTCTCAAACAGATAGTTTTTTGATTAAACTGGTTTTTAGTCCCATACCTGAAATCTGCAACTTTGAATAGAATAGCTGATAATTACAGGGTTCATCCTATAATCACATCAATTTGGATGGATCTGTTGCCACGGAGATGACAGATTTGCCCACCATTTCTATCCTTCTTTTAATTATCCCCATGATTAACTTGTAAAGTTTGTCACTTCAAAGCGTTTTCCATACTTGGGTAGGAAATGGCCAGTGGACATTTTTAAGTAGTTAAGAATGAAGATTTGGTCTACCCAAGTAGCACAGTTAATCTTGCGATTTTGGTGGTGTTGAGCAGTTTAGGCACTCAAGGTTTTTTCTTTGGGTCTAGGAAGCGATCGCAGATTATCAGAAATCTCCTGTCTACAAATGTGCTGTATATATAACCCAAATATCTAAAATCAAGACTTTCCGCAAAACTACATCCACCAATCAATTTCTGTAATGGTGATTTTTAATTAGGATCGTGCTAGGGAGGCTAAGAATAATGCCACACCAAATTGTCGCATTTTTGGGAATAAAAGGGGGATGAAGGAGACTATTATGACTCGCTCAACGTAAGTGAGGACTTTGAGGGAGTTTGAGCGTTCTCCTACATTTTTTTAACGCGTTGCACACGTTAGAAATCTGAGTAAGGTGATTCTGGCGCGTCGCGCATACCTTTCTCTTCCCCCTTTTTCGATTATAGAACATTGAAAAGCATGATGTTTGTCACTGTTAGCAGCATCTGTTAGGTTTCACTTTTTAGCAAAGTATTTTTAGCGGGTAAGCAGTAAACACCTTATTTAGAGGGATTTATCAACGCCTTTGTGTCAACGCAACAGGCTTGACTTTTAGATCACCTGATTTTTTCAAGTACCCATTCACAAAAAAAGGTGCAATACCGTGAAATCCTTACGCACAGAGGAGGACTTTTCTTGGAATAGGTTTAATGAACCTAATCCAGACCAACTTCATTTAGTTGAAGTCAACGAGTTTCTCCCCCATATTGGTAAATGGACAAACTTTGGAGGAGGAATTCTGCTGAGTATTTTTGTGGCAGGTGTGAGTATGACATCAGTTCTCAATTACAATGTCACGGTCAAAGTCCCTGCAAGTATCCGACCTGTTGGAGAACAGCGAATTGTTCAGTCTGCGATGAGCGGAACTATTCAAAAGATAGATGTTCGAGAAAATCAGGTGGTAACTAAGGGACAAGCTATTGCTTACGTTGATGATTCACAACTCCAAACTCAAAAAAGTCAATTAGAAAGCAGTATCCAGCAGAGTCAATTACAACTAAATCAAATTGATGCTCAACTGGGTGAAATGAATGTCCAGATTGCGGCGCAGACAAGCTTAATTAACCGCACGATTATAGCTGCACAAGCTGAGTTAGGTGGTACCCAACGCAACTATCAAGATCAGCAAATTATAGCTACAGCTGATATGACAGAAGCAGAAGCAGCATTGACGTTAGCTAAAGTGCAAAAAGAGCGATTGCTGCGAGAAAAAGTCTTAACGGCAACGATACAAGAGGCGGAAGCCGCTTTGAGGTTAACTCGGTTACAAAAAGAGCGATTGCAGCCGATAGTAGCATCAGGAGCAGTTCCTCGCAATCTGTTTGAGGAAAAAGAACAAGATATTAAGTCCGCCCAGGCAAAGCTAGAACAAGCTAAAGCTAATGCTAAAAGTCTTCTGGAGGAAAAAGAACAAGCTCTGAAGTCCGCTCAGGCAAAGCTAGAAAAGGCTAAAACCGCAATCAATCCTAGTAATGCTCTTGTAACCGTAGCATCTGAACGAATTAAGCAGGAACAAGCAAGAGGTGAGGCTGCCTTAGCTGCTTTAAAAAAAGAAAGAGAGACTCTGTTGCAGCAGCGCCTTGAACTGCATAAGCAACTTGTTAGCACTGGCAAAGAACTACAACAGATAACAACCGATCTAAATAAGAGTGTAATTCGATCGCCAATCGAAGGTACATTGCTACAACTAAATCTTCGCAATCCCGGACAGGTAGTGCAACCCAGTGAAGCGATCGCTCAGATTGCTCCCCTCAACGCCCCTTTGGTAATTAAAGCTCGTGTACAGGCTCAAGATATCGACAAGGTGAAACCAGGACAAAAAGTCCAGATGCAGGTTTCTGCTTGTCCTTATCCAGACTATGGCACTCTCCAAGGAACTGTCGAAACAGTTGCACCAGATGCCCTACCAACTTTAAAAAACAGTACAGATCAGCAGAACGTGGCGCAGGTACTCACTTATCAGGTAACTGTTAAACCACAAAAATCATATTTGGGTAAAAGCGATCGCCAGTGTCATCTAAAGTCGGGGATGGAAGGTAGGGCAGATATTATTTCTCGCCAAGAAACGGTACTTAATTTCATTCTCAGAAAAGCGCGATTAATTACAGATTTTTAATTTCAAATTGCTCTGCTGACTTTGTGTCCCAATTTTAAAGGTCGGTAAATATGTTTGATCTATTTAAATTCAGTAAAAATTATCAGTGTGTTTCCCAGTTGAGTGAAGAAGACTGTGGAGCAGCTTGTCTAGCTTCAATTTCCAAACATTACGGGCATTTTTTAAGCATCAATCGCAGCCGAGAAGCAGTAGGAACTGGACAGCTAGGAACAACCTTGCTGGGTCTAAAACGCGGATCTGAGAATTTGGGTTTCAATGCTAGAGCGGTGAAAGCTTCGCCAGCGATCGCAGACAGAATTACAGAACTAAACTTACCAGCGATTATTCATTGGCAGGGACACCACTGGGTTGTTTTATACGACAAACGGGGTAAAAAATATGTGATCGCCGATCCAGGTGTAGGCATCCGTTATATCAATCGAGAGGAGTTAATAGCGGGTTGGAATGGCGTAATGCTCTTACTTGAGCCAGATCCAGATCGCTTTTTTCAGCAGCCCAAAGAAAAAGCAAAAGGTGGCTTGGGGCGCTTTTTAATGCGGATAATGCCTTATCGGGGATTGCTGAGTCAAGTTTTGATGATCAATATTGTCCTGGGTGTACTCGCTCTCAGTACTCCAATCCTGATCCAACTGCTGACAGATGATGTCCTTGTGCGTGGCGATACCCAATTACTCACTGTTGTGGTTTTAGCCGTTATCGTCATGAGCTTATTCAGCAGTGGTCTACAAGTATTGCAATCCATCATGATTGCTCATTTTGGTCAACGACTGCAATTAGGGCTAGTCTTGGAGTTTGGGCAGAAAATTCTTCAATTGCCCTTAAATTACTACGAAGCTCGCCGCAGTGGCGAAATCGTCAGCCGACTACGAGACATCAACGAAATCAACCAGCTGGTATCGCAGATTGTAGTTCTTTTACCTAGTCAGTTTTTCATTGCACTAGTTTCTTTCAGCTTCATGCTGTTTTATAGCTGGCGGTTGACACTAGTGGTTATCTTCATTGTCTTGTTAATGACCCTATCTACTCTGCCTTTCTTACCCATTCTCCAGCAAAAGACCCGCAGTCTCTTGGTCTTAGGGTCAGAAAATCAAGGTGTTTTAGTTGAAACCTTTAAGGGAGCGCAAGTAGTCAAAACCACAAACGCCGCTCCCCAATTTTGGGATGAACTCCAAAGTCGTTTTGGTCGCCTTGCTAATCTCACTTTTGGGACTATCCAAATCGGAATTATCAACGGTACTCTTGCTAGACTCATTTCCACCATTGGCGGCATTATTTTACTCGGACTAGGAAGCCTTCTGGTAATTCGTGGGGAATTAAGCATAGGTCAAATGCTGGCTTTTAATGTCCTACAGATTAATGTTCTAGCTTTAATTAACTCGTTAGTTGGCTTAATGGATGAATATATTCACTCTCAAACAGCAATCTCTCGCCTTTTAGAAGTTATTGATGCTACACCAGAAGTGGTCGGAACTGGTCAAAAGCCGACTGCACAAATTTCTGATAATGCAGATATTCGCTGTTCTCATCTCCAATTTCACCACGCTGGTAGAGTTGATTTAATAGAAAATTTTTCTCTCAAACTACCTGGAGGGAAGGTGATTGCTTTGATTGGTGAGTCTGGTTGTGGTAAAAGTACTTTAGCAAAATTGCTCGCAGGTTTATATCAACCGAACTCTGGTAATATCCGTATTGGTTTTTTTAACATCCAAGACCTTTCCCTAGATTGCCTACGACAACAAGTAATTTATGTACCTCAAGAGCCTCATTTTTGGAGTCGCTCGATTTTAGATAATTTCCGCTTAGGAACGCCTTATATTTCCTTTGAAGAAATTGTGAAAGCTTGCCAAATTGCTGATGCAGACGGCTTTATTAGTCAACTTCCCAATAATTATCAAACTGTTTTAGGGGAATTTGGGGCAAATCTCTCTGGTGGACAAAGACAACGATTAGCGATCGCTAGGGGCATCCTGACTAATCCACCTGTACTGATTTTAGACGAAGCAACTGCCGGACTTGATCCAGTAAGCGAATCCCACGTGCTAGATCGGCTTTTGGAATACCGAAAAGACAAAACCACAATTTTGATTACCCATCGTCCCAGCGTCATCAATCGGGCTGATTGGATCGTGTTACTAGATAAAGGTGAGGTGAAACTACAAGGGACTTTAGAGACTTTTCTATCTCAACAAGGAGAGCATTTAAAGTTTCTATCACTGTGAAAAT
>JBGTMK010000217.1:0-9338 GCA_041743605.1 Nostoc sp. | reverse complement strand
AAAAGTTAGGTAATATAGGCTTATTACGTTTGACGTTCTTTAGTAACACAGTATCAGATACAATTGCCTTTAAGCGGTTGACACCACCCGTGAGTGGTAATACAGGCACTTTTGAAAATATCGGACTAGTTAGAACTACAGGAATTGAAGCTTCTCTGAATTTGCAGCTAGCGAAGAATATCTATGCTTTTGCTAATTATACAGCCAATGATCCGCGCATTTTAGAAAGTTCTAATCCGGCGGAAGTTGATAAAGAGTTGCGATTTGCAGGTGCGGATAAATTAAATTTGGGTGTTTCTTATGAAAATCCTCAAGGTTGGTATTTAGGATTGCTCATGAATTCTTTGAATGGATATCCAACGAATAATGATAATACAGAGTTTTTGTCTGGTTATACTACTTTAGATTTCAAAATGCGCGTCCCTTTAAGTGATAGTTTGATACTGATAAGTAGTGTAGATAATATCTTTAACCAGCGTTATCAGTTGTTTCCAGGTTTTCCTGATGGGGGGAGGGTTTTTCAGGTTGGGTTGAGTTCTAGGTTTTAAGGTTAAGAGTTTTTTTACGAAGAGGAGAGTTAAAGATGAGTGAATTTAATTGTTTGGTTACACCATTAAATCAAGTTGTGACTGAAGCTTTGTCTACAGGTGGGACAATTGAGTATGAATATTTTGATTGTGGAAGTGATATTTTGTCATCGTTACTTTACACTTTATTTGAGCAAAATTGGCAACAGGTGGGGGTGGGGCATATTGTCCAAGGTAGTGTTTTGGAATTAGAATTTAATGCTGCACCAAAACTTTGTATTCTCTACGATGGATATTTGACGGTAGCGACTGAAGGTTGGCATTTACATTTGTGTATTGATACTAATTTTGGTGGGCCTCTTTGTAGAACCCCTGTAGAAGTCAGGAAGCAGCGTCAAGTTAGTCGTGCGGCTTTTTATCGTCGGTTTAATACAGAAGGAAATCCTAGAAGTTGGGGAATTCAATTTTGGAATGGTGCAGATGAACAATTAATGACGATTTTATTACCGAATCCTTTCGTTGATGGTGAAAATTTATTACCAGAAGGTAAACCTGATTTATCAAAACTAGCTTTGTATCAAGAATTAAGAGATATTTATGTATTGGGTATTCAACCAATCCCGTTTAGCAAAAATCCCCTGAAGCATTCTTATATTTCAGTTTGCACTTCTACTCGCTGTCTTCCTTCACGCAAATGGCAACCCACATTTGATGCTTTAAAATCAGCAGTTGAAAATGCAGGTTTAGACATAGAAGTGAGAACATCTGGCTGCTTGGAAGTTTGCCAACAAGGGCCAGTAGTATTTCATTCTGATGATAGAACTTGGTACACCCGCGTTCAACCAAATGTAGCTGAAACTATTGTCAACGAACATTTGCTAAAAGGTAACAAAGTTATTGAACATTGTTATCCACCGAAGTCTGTTTAAATTAGAACTGCGGTTAAAAATCTTTGTCTGTAGCATTTTTATCTAAAACCGCAGAACGCAAATTTTGCCAATATTCTGGTGTTACTTCCTGAGTGTCCGAGTTAATACCTTCAAGTAAAAGAATTTCTAACTTCGCTTACGTCTTACGTTTTTTGTCTTGCTGCACCAAGTCTAGAAAATACTCGCCGATGCTGTTGTAAGTACCTGTCATCAATTGCGCCTCGACATAAACGCGCATCTCATCAGGTATATCAATATTGATATTCATTAGCTTTTAAGCATAACTACATCTATTATTTTAGCGTGCAAGCCTTAATTCAACCTACAAATGAACATTTGGTGAAAAGGAATAAAGTTATTGAACATGACTACCCACCGATAGACAAAAAATTAGATAATATGAATTTTCTCAAATTGTCTCATTCCAAAATTATTTTTTTGTGCCAGTTTTTTCTCATTGCGACTTTAGTAATTGCTTGCCATAATACAGCAATTGATACATCTACAAATACCAATAATAACGCCTGTGTTAAAAAATATGACCCCAATACTGATTACTTCCCTAATAAAATCAATATTACTCATGCCACAGGCTTCGCAGTAGAGTATCATAAACACTACAAAATCGTCACTATAAAAAATCCTTGGCAGAATGCCAACACAAAGTTTCAATATGTTTTAGTTCAATGTGGAACTCCCACGCCAAAAGGATTTAATCAAGCGCAGGTAATTACAGTTCCTATTAACTCCATAGTTTCTCTATCTACTACTCATTTACCCCACCTAGCGAAATTAGGTGTAGTTGATAAATTGATTGGTATTAGTAATACTAAACAAGTCAATACTCCTGATGTAGTCGAGAGAATCAAAGCCAAAAAGGTAACACAAGTAGGTAATAATTCAAATGTGGATATAGAGAAAGTACTAGAATTAAATCCTGACTTGGTGACAACTTTTGGTACAGGAAATTCTCAAACTGATAGTTATGCCAAACTCACAGAGGCGGGTTTGAAAGTGGGGATAAATTCTGAATATATGGAAGATACGCCATTGGGAAGAAGCGAATGGTTAAAATTTACGGCTCTGTTTTTTAATAAAGATGAGCAAGCAGAAAGAATATTTAGTGAAGTTGCCAATAAATATGCACAAGTAGCTCAAAAAGCTAAATCTGTAAAAAATCGTCCAACTATATTTGTTGGGTTCAATTTTAAAGGTACTTGGTATATGCCTGGGGGTAAAAGTTACGTAGCCAAATATCTGGCTGACGCAGGAGCAAACTATCTCTGGAGTGATGATAAATCCTCTGGTAGTTTACCTTTATCTTTTGAAGTTGTTTTGGAACGTGCAGCCAATGCTGACTACTGGTTGAATTTTAGTCAATCTTGGAAGAATTTAAAGGATTTAGTAGCTGAAGATAATCGCTATGCTGATTTTAAGGCTGTGAAAACAGGAAATCTTTACAATAATAATGCCCGTGTCAATGAAAGTGGAGGTAATGATTACTGGGAAAGCGGAATTAGTAACCCAGATATGGTTTTATCTGACTTGATTAAAATACTGCATCCAGAGATATTACCTAACCATAACCTATTTTATTACCACCAACTTAATTAATAATGTTAAGCGAAAAATATAAATTTAAAATTCCCCTACTAACCCAAAAAGCTCCGATTTTAAAAACCATTATTTTTCTAATTATATTTGTAAGTTTAATCTTGGCTTTTTTATTAGACTTGGCTTTAGGTTCAGTTGATATTCCTGTTAATGAAGTAGTCAAAATTTTGCTCGGACAAGAAGCAGAAAAAGTGACATGGACTCATATTATTCTCAAATTTCGCCTACCTAAAGCTTTAACTGCAACTTTAGCGGGTGCGGCTTTAGGTGTGAGTGGCTTACAAATGCAAACCCTATTTAAAAATCCCTTAGCGGGGCCATTTGTATTGGGAATTAGTTCTGGTGCAAGTTTAGGTGTGGCGTTAGTTGTGCTGACAGCAAGTGCTACGACACCAACATTATTAGCAGATTTGGGAATAATTAGTGATTTTGGTTTAGTCATAGCAGCAAGTCTCGGCGCAGCATCAGTTTTAGGGATGATGTTAGTTGTTTCTCGCCGAGTGCAAGATACTATGACGTTACTAATTTTAGGTTTATTGTTTGGCTATGCTACTAGTGCAATTGTTAGTATTTTGTTGCAGTTTAGCTCAAAAGAACGCATTCAAAGTTATATTATGTGGACTTTTGGTAGTTTTGCTGGAGTGACTTGGAAACAGTTAGTTGTTTTAATTCCAGTGATACTTTTAAGTTTATTGGGAGCAGTGTTGCAATCAAAATCCTTGAATGCACTTTTACTTGGTGAATCTTATGCACGTAGTTTAGGTTTAACTGTGCATAAAACTAGATTTTCTATTATTACGAGTGCATCTATATTAGCTGGAGCAATTACTGCTTTTTGCGGCCCCATCGCATTTTTAGGTGTAGCAATTCCTCATCTTTGTCGTAGTCTTTTCAATACTTCCGACCATCGGATATTAATTCCTAGTGTAACAATGATGGGTGCAATCTTAGCATTGTTGGCAGATTTGTTTTCTCAACTTGCGGTGAGTCAGATGGTTTTACCTTTAAATGCTGTTACTGCTTTGATTGGAACTCCTGTTGTTAGTTGGGTTATTCTGCGGCGTAATTCCCAAAAGTCTTTTTAAGATTTTTGAAACGCAGAGGTACGCAAAGGTAAGCGCAGAGGTACGCAAAGTGTTTTTAAGGTTAATTCGCTATGAATTATTATTCTGATAATGAGTAACTCGATTTTAACAACTCATAACTTGACTATTGGTTATAAAACATCCCGGAAAACTGTTCGGTGTGTTGCATCGGATATTTCTGTATCTCTGCAAGCTGGGGAACTGGTTTGCTTACTTGGCCCCAATGGTGCGGGTAAATCTACATTACTGCGATCGCTCGCCGGAATGCAACCCCCAATCGCAGGTGAAGTGCGACTCTTGGGAGAAAATATTTACAAGTTAGCACCACAAGAATTAGCCAAACGTCTGAGTTTGGTACTTACCGAGAAAGTTGATGTGGGAATGCTATCAGCCTACACCTTGGTGAGTTTGGGGCGATATCCTTACACTGACTGGTGGGGAAATTTGACACCCCAAGATGAAGCAATAGTACATTGGGCAATAAAATCTGTAGGAGCAGTACACTTAGCACAACGTCAAGTTAGCGAATTAAGTGATGGTGAACGCCAAAAAATTATGATTGCGCGTGCTTTGGCTCAGTCACCTATTGTTATGTTACTTGATGAGCCAACAGCATTTCTCGATTTACCGCGACGGGTGGAAATTATGCAATTGTTGCGTCAGTTAGCACGGGAAACGAATCAAGCAATTCTCCTTTCTACTCACGATTTAGATTTAGCTTTGCGTCTTGCTGATAAGGTTTGGCTATTAACAGCTAATGGGATTTTACACGTTGGCGCACCGGAAGATTTAGTGTTAAGTGGTGCTTTTGCTGATAGCTTCCGCAGTGAAGGTGTGGAGTTTGATGTTGCTTCTGGGGAATTTAATCTCCATACATCCCACAAAGGAGAAATTAATTTGGTAGGTGAAGGGATTGCAGCAATATGGACTATTCGTGCTTTAAAACGTGCAGGTTTCCAAGTTAATCAAAATAAAAATGGCTTACCAATCTCAGTAGAAGTGATAACGAAATCCAAACAAATTTTGTGGCAAATTATAAACAGCCAAAGTATATATACTCATTATTCATTGTATGAAATGATTAAATTTTTAGATTGTTTATAGAAGTATTGTCCGATAGACAAGGGGCTTAGAAAATGCTTGAAAAGTCGCACAGTATACTTATACTATAAGCTAATACGGTTTAGTTAGCGCCAAAAACCTTAAACTGCGTAGGTTAGCTTGCGATTTGTGTATACACCGTAGCTTTTTTAAGGGGGGTTAGGGGCGATTTCAAAACGCCTAAAGTCACAATGAAGTACTTATTTATAGTTTGGGTGCTTATACTGTCTTTAGTCGCTCCTAGTGCGGCGATCGCTCAAGCAAGACAGCCATACACCTTAATATCTGGACTTGGCACAATCCACCATCCAGTTTCCACTGCTAATCCCAAAGCCCAAGAATTTTTCGATCAGGGATTAAATTTAATTTACGCTTTCAATCATGATGAGGCAGTGCGTTCTTTTCAATACGCTGCCAAACTTGATCCACATTTAGCGATCGCATATTGGGGTATTGCTCTAGCTCTAGGCCCTAATATTAACTCAGCAATAGACCCCAACCGGGAATTAGCTGCTTATCAAGCAGTACAGCAAGCTTTGGCACTTTCCACTCAAGCATCTACCCCAGAACAAGACTACATTACCGCCTTAGCAAAACGTTACTCCCAAGATCCCGATGCAGACTTGTATCAATTAGCGGTAAACTACGCAAAAGCAATGGCAACCTTAGTCAAACGCTATCCTGATGATTTGGATGCGGCGACGCTTTACGCTGAAAGCTTGATGGATTTGCATCCTTGGCAGCACTGGACTAAAGATGGCAAGCCACAGCCAGATACAGAAGAAATTGTAGCTGTTTTAGAATCAGTTCTCCAACGAAACCCAAATCATACGGGAGCTAATCATTACTATATTCATGCAGTGGAAGCCTCACCTTCCCCAGAACAAGCCCTTGTGAGTGCCAAACGACTAGGAACTTTAGCGCCAGCGGCGGGACACTTAGTACATATGCCCTCTCATATTTATTTTCGGGTGGGAGATTATGAAGGGGCAATGCGGGCAAACCAGCAAGCGATCGCTCAAGATGATATTTACATCAAAAAATATCAAGTCCAGGGTACTTACCCCATGATGTACTACAACCACAACATACATTTTCTCATGGTGGCCAGCAGCATGGCAGGAAGATATGAAGATGCGCTTAAATCCGCAGATAAATTAGTCGCAAATGCTACCGCTATTGATCCGTATGCACCAATGCTTGAGGGATTCCTGGGCAGCAAAATCCTGATTCAGACACGCTTTCATGACTGGGATGCCATCTTAAAAACTCCTGCCCCTGATGCTAAATTGCCTACTACCACAGCACTTTGGCATTTTGCTCGCGGTATGGCGATGTCTGGCGACAAGTCGCTTCTCTACGAGAGGCTTCGCCAACGCGCCTACGCAGCCACAGGCAAACTTGAAGATGCAGCAAATGAAAGTCGGGCATTACTGGCCGCCAAACAGGTAATTCCTATCGAAGCAACCATTGGATTTAGCCCCGCCAGTCGCATTTTAGACATTGCCTCAAAAGTTCTAGACGCTAAAATTGCTAGAGAAAAGCATGATTATGAATCTGCTATTCAATTACTAGAAGAAGCAGTAGTAGCGGAAGATGCCCTTGATTACGTGGAACCACCAGATTGGTACTTTCCCACACGGGAATCTTTGGGCGCTGTGCTTTTGGCTAAGGGTGACTATAGAGAAGCTGAGAAAGTCTTTCGTGCCGATCTCAAAAAGTATCCCCATAATGGGCGTTCTCTATTTGGTTTACAAGCAAGTTTACAGGCACTGGGTCAAGATCAGGCTGCTCAAGTTGTCAAAGCCGAATTGCAAACAGCTTGGAAAGGTGATGATCGGCAACTTTATCTAGCAACTTGGGTTACTTATTAAACCCAGAGAACCCCATCCCACCAAAGCTACGCTTTATCATCCACTTTTCCCAAAACAAGAGGCTAGGGTCAAGAGACTCCTGCCTCCTTCAAATTTGTTGCCTGACTTTGCCTTTCATATTAAAATTTTGGAGTAATGCTTCATGGTTAATGCAGTCAAACGTTCAATTCGGATATTCTGAAGATGCGCCCCCGTATTTCTGATTTTTTATATCACCCTACAGAATTTATTTTCTTCTGTTTCCAACCCTTTTTTGCACTGGGCTGTACTTAGGGTAGGTGGGGGCGGGCGATCGCTTAGGTGCGATCGGATCACTGGTTAACTATCTGTTAACTATCTAGCGGATGCAGAGAATTGGCTCCTATGTCATCCTATGATTAGGAGAGTTAATTCGGTGATGTCTTTGGTTTTAGTATTGAAAGGCTTTTTCCTTTTAGTATTTACAGACTTATCAGAGAAATTAAAATCTCTACACAGTGATGATTTTGGAGAGAATCGATGTCAATTTATGTAGGTAACCTCTCTTATGACGTTACACAAGAAGATTTAAGTGGTATTTTTGCAGAATATGGTACTGTAAAACGAGTTCAAGTACCTACTGACCGTGAAACAGGTCGTCCGCGAGGCTTTGCTTTTGTGGAAATGGGAACTGAAGCTGAAGAAACAGCTGCTATTGAAGCTCTCGACGGTGCTGAATGGATGGGTCGTGACCTGAAAGTGAATAAGGCTAAACCCAAGGAAGACAGAGGTGATAGAGGTTCCTTTGGTGGAAACCGAGGAGGATACGGTGGTGGCGGCGGTGGACGCAACCGCTACTAGACCTTGGAAACAAAAAAATTTGCCTAAAGTCTTAAGGTCAGACAAGGAGTCTGTCTTTTTTTTGTAATCTTACCAAAGCAGTGCTGAGTGTCCAAGAACGATTACTCGTCCTTATTTCAATCCTCTAGATTTATCTATGGGATCACTCAGCACTCACCACCCCTGAATGCTTGCCTAGCCATTGATAAAGTCAACTTAGTAGGAGATGTAATGACCCAAGTAATTGTCGGTGACAATGAACACATTGAATCAGCCTTACGACGATTTAAGCGAGAAGTTTCCAAGGCTGGAATTTTTCCAGACATGAGAAAGCATCGTCATTTTGAAACACCCTTAGAAAAACGCAAGCGCAAAGAAGTTGCCAAGCACAGACAGAGTAAGAGAAGTTTTCGTAACTAGGAACTGATATACAGCAGAATTCAGAATTCAGGAGTCAGAATTCAGGAGTAAAACAGGCTTTCTACCTTGCTTTGAGACTTAGCTTGTTTACTTCACCTTCCTTGAAATCCGCTGTAAATATAAATCAATTGCCCTCATACAATCTATGAGGGTTTTCCTTTTGGCCATTTTAAAATCAGGAAACCTCAAGAAACGCTGAAATCAAGTCAGCCTTTGTATTGTAGCGGTTGTGTCCCACATCACTCAGAGTGCGGTTCAGGGAAAAAATCTTGATTTTCTAGTATGATGCCTGTAATTCAGTTGATTTTCGACTAAATATCCACAAATGAGCATTATCTGAGCTTCTAATGGTAAACAGCAATAAACCCACTACTAGCAATACTTCTAAAGGCAAAGTATCCATATACGTAGAAAAAGGCAGAATCAAGGCTAGACTCCCTAGACAGTACTTCGGAGGTGAACAGCCAAGAATAGCGCTAGGGATGGACGCAACCGAAGCCAACATGAATAGAGCGCATCGATTAGCCGAACGGATGACCCTTGACTTACAAGACGGCTGTTTTGATGAGTCTCTGGCTAAATACGGTATTACAGCCGATTTAAAGCTTAAGGGTAATAGCGTAAGTGACCAGCTACCGCCCAAGCCAGAACTATCGCTTATGGAAGTATGGAAAAAATACAGCGACTACGTAAAGCCAAGATTTAAGGAGACAACATTTGATAAAGCCTTTCTTGAGACTTACCCTAACTTCCTTAAATCAGCGATGAATGCTACGAAGTGTGAAGATTCAATAAAAATTAGGAACTGGCTGGTCGAGAACAGAAGCATAGAGATAACCAGAAACTTGCTGGGGAGCATGTCAACTTTGTTAGAACATATGAACTATTGAATAGTGGCAAAATCAATGAAAATATAGGAAGAAATCAATTTTCACAACAACAATGGAACCAGCTAATCAGAAAAAAATCCAGAAACATCTTCAAGCCATA
>JBGTMK010000216.1:0-11093 GCA_041743605.1 Nostoc sp. | reverse complement strand
AGCTAAAACTGGGATATTTTTGCGCCAGTGTCCAATGGAAGCACCAAAGCCGTGAACTAGTACTAAAGGGCGTCCTGCACCCATGACAGTGTACTGAATTTTGTAGCCCTGCCAAGTCCAAAATAATTTTTCAAAGGCCTCTTGAGTTGCAAGCGGCTGTGTAGTTACAGTCATTATTAAGATTAATAAAGTGTTTCTTTAATATATCTTTAAATATAGTAATTTTCTCTGACCGAAACAGTACTGAGTAACGTTAGCGGTAGCCGAGCGTTAAGCCAGCGCTAAGTAAAAAAAGCAATAGTCACATTCAGCACTCCTAAACTCATAACTCCTCACTCTTAACTCCTAACTCATCACTCAGCACTCAGCACTGATTAAATGTTAGTTCCATTCACCCCAAGGGATTAATAAGTCAAGGTATACCAAATACACCTGTGACTTTTTAGACGAATGGTAGTGTGAGATGAAATACATAACTCAAAGTAACTTTGCCCATTTAAGCAAATTTGTTTTTGCTGCAACTTTTGTGGCAATATTTTCGCCAATAGCTTCTGCATTTGCAGCTTTAGAATTCTCTACCATCCTCGCCCAAATATCTGATAATTCCACAAGTCAAAAACTTCTAGCCAATAAAAAAGTAGAAACAAGAAGTAGTACTACTACTATTGAGCGGCAAACTATCACCAGAGAAAGCCGCACTCAAATAAATCCTAGTAGTGTTTCGGGAAAAGGAAAAAAAACAGGTTTTAGCCTTGCGATTTGGGAACCATCCGGTAACTTGTCAGAAGTGATTGCTCGTATTTCTATCAAGAGTAAAAGTAGCAAGGGCTATTTGAAAGAGCAGTTTTTGGGTGATTATAAATACAAAATTAAGCAAAAAGCAAAATTTTCTAAGGGGTTAAAAGCTAGCGATCGCATCGTCGTGCGATTGTATGATGTTCAAAACCGCTTTATTGGCTACAGCGAATTTGAATGTTTGTCGGCAAACACCACAGTTAACCTAGTTTTATCAGCCAAACCTAGAGAATATCGAGTGGTTCGTACTGTTTATAGTATTGATTCTGACCAAGATGGCACTATTGATCCAAGTACTAGTACTTACGACTACTTCACCCAAATCAGCAACCAAAAGGTTAGTTTCTTGAGTGGTTCTCAAAGCTTCCAAGCTAATCAATTCCAAGTAGAAGGTTTGTCAACAGTTGCAACAAGCAGTGTTTATCCTCTATCTTTCACCCAAGGTGAGTTCGCTTTAGTGCGTCAGTCGTTCATTAACGTCTTTAGTTCCGACTTAGCAGAAGTTTTGCAAGCTAGTCCTGGTAGTTTCGTGCAGGTGACTGAAGTCAGTGACAACTCTAATTACGACATCAGTCAACTGCTGATAAATTATCGCCAAGTCGGAATATCTCGGACTCTCCAGGTTGGATTTTCTGATGTTTCCACAAACCACTGGGCAAAAAATTTTATTACCGAATTGGCCTCAATGGAAATTCTTGAAGGTTTTCCTGATGGGACTTTCCGCCCAGATGCACCAGTAACTCGTGCCCAATTTGCGGCAATGGTGCGAAAAGCGTTTGCCAAGGGGAAAATTCGTCGATCTGTCGCATTTAAAGATGTCTCAACTCAATATTGGGCTTACAATGCCATCAGCGAAGTTTATCAAATGGGCTTTTTAAACGCTGTTATTGGCAAAGATTTTAACCCGAATCAAAGCCTTTCTCGCCTTGACGTTTTGGTAGCATTAGCACAGGGATTAAATTATCAAAGCAGTGGTTCCACGGATACAATCTTATCTGTTTATAGCGATGCAACTACTATTCGTCGTGAACATCGCAATCTGATTGCTGCCCTCACACAACGTGGTATAGTCGTCAACTATCCCAATGTGAAGATGTTAAATGTTGAACGGGTAGCAACCAGGTCGGAAGTATCTGCTTTGCTATACCAAGCCCTATCTAGCACTGGACAGGGAGCAAAAATTTCCTCGCAGTATGTCGTTGGACAACAACAACAAGTTGCAGTGGAGGAGCAGGGGGTAAAACTACGTCGCAATTGCAACCAAGGAATTGGTAATGGTGCTGAGGGCTGTGATCCAGGCAATTCGCGTCCTCACGGTGGAAGTAATGATGAAGGTGGACGCACCCCTGGTAACAGGTAATACCATTTTTTTGAGAGACGTGATTAATTGCATCTCTAGATTGCTCGGCTCTAAGAAAGTTGAACAAGATTGATAATGAAGATAGGCGTTATCTTCACAAAATTTATGTTTTTAACTTGGTTAGACAGCAACTCTTGGCTGCTAGAAATCGGTGGAAAACGAATACTAATTGACCCTTGGCTAGTTGGTTCGTTAATTTTCAGCAATTTGGATTGGTTATTTAAAGGTTCGCGATCGCAAAATCGCCCAATTCCAGATAATATTGATTTGATTCTGCTCTCTCAGGGTTTAGAAGACCATACTCACCCACCAACGCTCAAGCTTTTAGATCACAGTATCAAGGTTGTAGCTTCTCCCAATGCAGCCAAGGTAGTACAGCAATTAGGTTACACCCAGGTAACTACTCTTGCTCATGGGGAAACTTTCAATTTAAATAATCAAGTTGAAATCAAGGCTTTTCCAGGCTCTCCAATTGGCCCTTTTCTGGTAGAAAACAGTTATCTCCTCAAAGAGTTAGAGAGTGGTTTAACCGTATACTACGAACCTCACGGGTATCATTCTCTACAAATTCAACAAACCGCACCTATCGATGTAGTGATTACACCATTTATTGACATGAGCCTACCTTTGCTTGGGCCAATTATTAAAGGTAAAAATAGCGCATTGGAAGTAGTAAAATCGTTACAACCTCAAGTAATATTACCTACAGCAGCTGGTGGAGATGTGACATTTGAGGGATTGCTGATGAAATTAATTCAGACAAAAGGAAGTGCTGAGGAATTTCGTTCGTTTTTAGAAAAAAACAATCTTTCGACGCGGTTACTTCAGCCGAAACCAGGCGATCGCTTTGAACTACCATTAGAAAAACGAGCATTAGCAATCTAACCTAGCTCACGTCTTCCACCAGACGATTATAAATCGCGGCTATGCGGCTATCAGTGGAGTTTTTCGTCTGTGTAGCCGCGACTAGAAGTCGCTAAGACTAATTTTGTTCCATAGCTGAATTATCTTGCATATACACTTCTCGAATCGGAAAAGGAATTTGAATTCCTGCTTTCTGATAGCGTTTGTGTAATTTTTTAACAAATAGATGTTTACCCATACGCTGATCAAAGTATTCATTTACGCGCATATAAAGCGTAAAATCTATACTAAAATCATTAAAAGTATGAAATCTGATAAATGGTGCATTTTCTTTTAATTCTGGTGCAATTTCTTCCATAACTTCTTTAGCAACTTCTACAGTCACTTTTTCAACTTGTTCCAAATCGCTATCATAACTGACACCCACATCCATTGTTAAAGTAATTTCCTTTGCAGGTAAATGATAGTTTGTGAAAATTGCAGAAGACAATTTAGAATTGGGAACAATAACTACGTTATTGGAAATTTCTCTCATTGTCGTATTGCGCCAAGAAATATCTATGACATATCCCTCATGCCCAGCATCTAATTTTACATAATCTCCAGTTCTAACTTGCTTAGAAATAATTAAGTAAAAACCAGAAAATAAATTTGCAAGTGTGTCTTGAAGTGCCAAACCAACTGCTAGACCACCAATACCTAAAGTGGTGACTATCGGTGTAATCTGAACACCTACTGTTTGCAATATAATTAATGTTCCCAAAACTAAAACAGTAATCTTAGCAAGATTAGAAATTAGTGATGTGGGAACACCTTCTGCTCTCCGAATAAATAAATTAACAAAACCAGCGCTCAATCTGGCTAAGACTAGGGTTACTGAATATAGCAGTGCGATCGTCAGAATTTTTTGCAGTACGGTAGCAATATCTGGCTTGAGGGGAGAACTCAGAATTGCCCAAAACAAACCGGCAATGACAAACCAAATAAATGTCATGCGGTGCAGGGAGTGAAATATAATATTACCCCCGGCAATTCGTTTATTATTAACGAATCTTTCCAGTTTTTTAAAGATAACTTTTTCACCAATTATTCCAGCTAATAAGCCAGCTAAAATAAATGCTATCGGCGGAATCCATTCCATCATATCAATTTTAAATTTGGAATTTTTGATTTAGGAGAGCAGCATTTTTGCTGTGATTATGGCTAAATTTTACCTTGTTAGTTGTCGGATTCGCTGCTTGAGATTTTCTGGATTATGGACTTACCAATCATTTACCACCCAGATTACATTGCTCCTCTACCTGAAGGACATCGCTTTCCGATGTCTAAGTTCCGACAACTCTACGAATTGCTGTTAGCTGATGGTGTAGCTAATCAAGAACAATTTCACACCCCCGAACGTCCCTCGCTAGAGCTGATAGAGTTAGTCCACACCCCAAGCTATGTTCAAGCTTATTGTGAGGGAACCCTAGATGCCAAAGCACAGCGTCGCATTGGTTTGCCTTGGAGTCCAGCATTAGCAAATCGTACCTGTGTAGCTGTCGGTGGTACAATACTTACTGCGAAACTGGCACTAAGTCAGGGTTTAGCTTGTAATACGGCTGGTGGAACTCATCATGCCTTTCCTAATTATGGATCTGGTTTTTGTATTTTCAACGATTTAGCGATCGCCTGTCGCGTTTTACAAAAAATTGGACTTGTCCAAAAAATCCTGATTGTGGATTTGGATGTCCATCAAGGAGACGGCACAGCTTTTATCTTCCAAGACGACGATAGCGTTTTTACTTTCTCCATGCACTGCGAAGTCAATTTCCCCGGTACTAAACAAAACAGCGATTTGGATGTTCCTTTGCCGGTGGGAATGGAGGATGATGCTTATTTACAAACTTTGGCAAATTACCTATCAGATTTATTATCTAAAGTCAAGCCAGAATTAGTATTTTATGATGCAGGTGTAGATCCTCATATAGGCGATCGCTTAGGCAAATTAGCCTTAACTGATGCTGGGATTTTTCGCCGAGAAATGCAGGTTTTAAGTACCTGTATGAGTAGCGGTTATCCTGTCGCTTGCGTCATCGGCGGCGGTTATGCTGATGATATGAAATCCTTAGTATGGCGGCATTCCCTGCTACATCGCGCCGCCAGTGAAGTTTACCAGCAGTACAAACTATAGTCATTTAACGGGTAATAGTAACCAAAATAGTAGAGTTTTTAAACGCAGAGGAACGCAAAGGTACGCAGAGTATTACCAAATTTAATTTGTAGCAAATGGGACTAAAATCAACTTTGCGCTCCTCTGCGCTTACCTCTGCGCCCCTTTGCGTTTAAATTTAAACCCTATTTTGTCAGCAAAGGCAGCAGTGGATGAATAACGGCAAACCCAGAATCTACGAACTAGCAAAAGAATTAAATTTAGATAGCAAAAAGCTATTAGTAATTTGTGAAAAGCTCAAAATTGTAGTCAAAAGTCATACTAGCAGTATCTCAGAATCCGAAGCAGAACGCATTCGCGTAGCAGTAAATAAACTAACAACAAAATCCTCGAAAACTACTAAAATAACCTCTGAAGATTGGGGCTATACATTTATAGCTTCAGCAATTGATAGCTTTATCCGTCATCTGGAAGGGGAAACTGCCCTGAAATCATATCCCGAATTTCGGGAGCGGCGCGATCGCGCCAATGAGTTAATGTATGAATGTGTCGGGAAAAAGCCTTCTCTCTTTTATGTGCGTCGCAAAGGCGCGGGGAAAGAGGCAAGAGAAGAAATTTGGGATTTGACAATAGCGACAGACAGCGATGATTTTCAGTTACCCGCAAGACTAGAGAAGCTCAGAAAAACATTAGGGTTTAGAGCAGCTGTACAAAAAGATGGACGCGGCAGTTTAAAAATACTGTCGGCTTACTTATTACAACCCTCACGGGCACACGCCGATAGCTATGCTGTACCTTGTCGCTTGCGTTTGCTGCCTAATCATCAGCATCATCTCGACATACCGCCCGCAACATTGAAACGCATCGCCGCTGCGCCAGTTTGTGGCCATCATGTGCCTACAGAAGATCAGTTGAAAGCTTGGAAAGCGTTTTTGCAGATTGAGGAAAAAATCGCTAAAGCGCGTCAGTTTTGCGTGCGTTATGTAAGTCATAACTATAATTTCAAAAGACGGATCAGTTTTGAAATAGATGTAGCCTCAGCCACCCTTGACGGCTTTTATCAAAATTCCCTCGACGTGGACAATTTTTGGGAACGAGCAAGACGCACAAAAAACGAAGATTTAAAGCTTTTTGAAACTGCACCCGTCGGCAAAAATTGGATTAGCGGTCGTCAATTAGGGACTGTTGAAGAAGTTGACACCAACCGTTGTATTATCAGCCTCAGATTAGAACGCGATTTAGCTGAATATATGGCAGCAGAGCGTTATAAGTTGCCAGATACAGGATTTTTGTGTTTTGAGGCAGTTGGTGATATTCAGCAGATTCAGCGCAAGAAAAAAGCTTTAGATGATTTGAATAACGGTTACACCCAAAATCCCTATTTGGGTAACTTTTTATTCGATGCTTCTCAGGCTCGACAAATCAAAACAACTGTTAAACTTCAGCCACAAGATTTGTTGTTATCTTCTACTAATCCTGGTCAAAAAGCAGCAGTAGAAAAAGTACTAGCCGCTAAGGATCTTGTTCTTATTCAAGGGCCACCTGGTACTGGTAAAACTACCGTAATTGCCGAGATTTGCTATCAAATAGCCCTTCGTGGTGGACGAACTCTAATTGCTTCTCAAGCCAATTTAGCAGTAGATAACGCCCTAAGTCGATTAGTTCACAACCCAGTGATTCGGGCTGTACGCAAGGGGAGAGCCGAGAAAGTTGGCGAGGAAGGACAGCCATTTTTAGAAGACCAAGTGATTGGTAGATGGCTAGAAAATACTGCAACTGACTGTGAAAATAATCTGACCCAACGGCTCGAAAATATCCAAGTTTTCAGTCAATTGCTGGCATCATCAGCAAGATTTACAGCTTACTTACAAGTAGAGGAAGAATTTAATCAGCAACAAACTAAATTCAATAAAAATAAGTTAAAGCTAGAGGCTAACTTTAAAAATCAAGAAACATCTTACAACGAAACTCTAGAAAAACAGAGCGAAGTTGAATTACTAATTTCAGGATTAGAAAATATACTAAATACTGCTCCAAATATCAACTGGGAAGCTCCAGAAGTCACAGATTTTTTGCCACTTCTTAAGCCGTATACAGAAGGGAACAGTTTAGTAGAAGAATTTTTAGCAAATGTTCGTCAAACCATCAAATATACTAATGAACTTGGCTTTTTGCGTCCGGCGCTTGGCGCTTTTGGTTTAGCGGCTTGGTTGCGTGAAACTGTAGCAATAGAAATTTCTGAATTTAAAACTGCTTTGACTTATGCTCAAGATGCAAGTAAAGCTATATCAGAAGTTGCGGTTTCAGTGCAGGTTGTCAAACAAAATTTCGCCTCGTTAAATCAGCTACAACCAGATTATCAGCAATATCTTACCAAACTGCAAAATCTACAGCAAACAATCCAGATATGGGAAAACCGTAAACGGGAAATTGATTACATTATCTCAGCAGTGAAAGAATGGAAATCTACAGCACCTTCCCATCTGTATCAAACCTTAAAAGATTGTCAGCAATCAGGTTTACCACTAACAGAGAATTTAGTGGACTTGCCGCTAGGTTTGTTGATGTTTGCTAATACATTAAAGTTAGCAATTGTACCAAAAGTATATAAAATTAACTTACCAGAATGGGAGTTATTGACAAAAGCGATCGCTTATGAAATAGACGGAGGTTTTACTGACAGACGGGGTAAACAGCATAATTTTAGCTATTTTTTACAAGAAAATTTTAGTCAGATTCCAATGGTGCTATCAAAGAGCGATCGCACCCAATGGCAAGAAACCTATAAACAGTTTAATAATTATCAGCTACTCAACCCCAAACAGCGAAAATTACTAGTTGAGAATACCCAGGTTTTCTTAATTAGAATGCAACGAACTTATGGTGCATCATGGGAATGGAATAATCTTGACTCTACTCTCACCCGCATTACACAAGAATTGCTAGATATAATCCTGGCAAATGCACGTCAATGCGTTTTAAAAGTCAAAACTGAAACTGAACAACAGCTTCAGCATTTACAACGACAATTAAATGAACTTCAGAAAAATGAAGTTAGCCAACAGCAAATATCTATTACTCAAGCTGAGGCTGAAAAAGCACAGCAAGATGCTAATTTGCAGCTTGGACGAGTGATTAATATCTTGCAAGAACTTAATCAACAGCCAAATATACCTGCTCAATTACGTATTTTAATTGAAAAATATTTAACAACACAATCAAATATTTGGGAGCAACCGCAAGAGTTCTCAAATCAAGTGAATTCTTGGGAAACTTGCATCAGTCAGCTTGAAAGCTTAATCTCATCACTAGAACCTTTTTCTGTGCTGGAGACGATTAAAAATTCTCTACACGAGCATCTCTCAAAACTAAAGCAAGAAACTGAAGTTTCCCTACAGCAGCTTCAACAATTACAAACTAATCTACGCGAAATAGAACAGAAATCAAAACCACAGCCATCAGAAAATTTAATAGTAGAAAGAAGCTGGTGGTTGACAGAATGGCAAACAATACCTGATAAATTTAAGCTCGAAAATTCTCATGGTGACTTATTTAATCTAGAATTTTTACGCAAAATCAATCTTCAGTTTGAATCTTGGCAACAGCAACTCCAAAAAGATGAAACCTATATCAATAAGTATCAGAATTATGTACAAGATTGGATAGGAAAATTAAGACAGCCAACTGAACGCGATCGCGACGATTTAAGGCGCATTTATTTAGACAATGCAAACGTCGTCGGTATCACCTGTGTTCAAGCTGCAAGCAGAGGTTTTTCAGAAGAATTCAAATCTTTTGATGTCGTCATTATTGATGAAGTTAGTAAGTGTACTCCACCAGAGTTACTAATCCCAGCATTGAAAGGCAAAAAGTTAGTCATGGTAGGCGATCATCGGCAATTACCACCCATGCTTGATACTAGCACTGTAGAAGAAGTTGCTCAAACAATGGGTAATACACGAGACGAACTACAATTCTTAGAAGAATCACTGTTTAAAAGTCAGTTTGAATCTGCTGATGAAAGCATAAAACAAATGCTAACTACACAATATCGAATGCATCCATTTATTATGGGTGCAATCAATCAGTTTTATGATGGTAAACTAGAATCTGGGATTTTGGAACCGGATACAAAACGCGCACATCATCTAGCAGGTGAAATCATCGAAGAATCTCAGCATCTTATCTGGGTAAAAACGCCTATCGAAAATCAGTTTCTAGAGCAACGAAATGGAACTTCTTACTTTAATACTCAAGAAATTGATGCGATTGAACGTCTGTGTCAACAGTTCGAGACTACTTGGTCTTCTAAAGTTGCTAATGGTGAACCAAAAAAAGAAATTGCTGTAATTACATTTTATGGCGCTCAATTAAGAAAAATCGACGAACGTCTGCAATCTGAACTTTTCCCTTCCCTAGAAATTCGTACTGGTACAGTAGACCGATTTCAAGGAATGGAAAGACCCGTTGTAATTGTGAGTATGGTTCGTAACAATAGTAAAGGAGATGTGGGTTTTGCTAAAAAGCCAGAACGAGTAAATGTTGCATTTTCTCGCGCTCAAGAACTCCTGATAATTGTGGGTTGTCATAATTTATTTACCCATCAATCAGGTAAAGTTGGAAGTATGTATTCTGAAGTTTCAAATATCGTCAGTCTTCATGGAGGTTTGGTTGATGTTTCTCGACTAATCTGAGTCTAAAAATTGCTTTTCTTATGAATCAAAAGCGGAGGAAATAAAAAGTAATTTTTCATAATAGTAGAAAGAAGTTACAATTAACAAACTGAACTCCAAAGCTGATGATTTCTCATTTAGAAACAGAGTGGAGAATGGTATGATGCCAGCAGCGATCGCTACAACCACAAAAGAATCACCCCTTTTGTTTGAAGGACTGACTTGGAGAGAATTCAAAGCAGTTGAGCAGTTATTAGACCGTCCAGGATATCGCCTGTCTTTCCTGGATGGCGTTTTGGAGATCCGAAGAATGCCTGGAGAACCCCACGAAACTATTAAGAAGAGAATTGCCGCATTACTAGAACTTTACCTGCTCATTGCAGGGTTTGACTTTACTCCAACTGGATCAATGACCTTAGAAAGTGAATCGGGTGCTGTCAAGCGAGAGGCGGATGAATCTTATAAACTTGCCCCTGGTCGAGTGCGTCCCGATTTGGCGATCGAGGTGGTATTTACCAGTGGCGGTATCAATAAACTGGAGGCATACAAGCGGCTGTTGATTCCAGAAGTGTGGTTCTGGGAAGATGGAGTGTTAGAAGTTTATCACCTGCAAAAAGAAGGCAACGCCCTTCACTATGAAAGGGTTTCCAGTAGTGAGGAGGTTAAAGGTATCGATCTGGATTTGTTGTTACGCTGCATTAATATGGTGAATCATGTTGATGCTATCAAGACTTTTCAACAGGCGCTTCACAAATAGCTGACTTAGAATTTTAACGGGAACACGGTACAATCCAGAGGCACTTTTATTGTTACCAGCGCGGGTTAAGGATGGAAGCAAATTTCCTGACGGCTGTTTTTCTGCCCCTAGCTCTATTTATTATCATGTTAGGCATGGGGTTAACCTTGACCCTAGAGGACTTCAAGCGAGTTGTAATCTATCCCAAAGCAGTGGTGATTGGCTTGGCGGCGCAGTTGATCATGTTGCCGATTGTGGGCTTTGGCATTGCGTCGGTGTTTCCCCTTGACCCACAATTAGCAGTAGGTGTGATGATTTTAGCAGCCTGTCCTGGTGGCGCTACTTCTAATATGATTACGTTTTTGGCCGGGGGTGATGTTGCTCTTTCTGTGACGTTAACAGCTATCAGTAGCTTAATTACGGTTTTTACGATTCCTCTGATAATAAATTTTTCAATGCAGACATTCTTGGGGGAAGGAACAACGTTACAGTTACCTTTCTTAAGTACTGTTT
>JBGTMK010000215.1:0-2418 GCA_041743605.1 Nostoc sp. | reverse complement strand
TCAGAAAAAAGATCGGAACCAGTAGGATGTAAATCAGAAATATTGATAGTAGCCATTGCTTTTTCTCTTAAATGATTAGCTTTGAATTGGATTAGCTGTGTATTGCCTAATCACATTTCAATCTTCGGAGATTCAATCTATAATTTCAATACTTAAAAAGTTATTGTTTATGCATAAGTCATTGACTTATGTTTTAATTATTCAAATATTGAATATTCAAAAATAAAAGTACTTTTATCTGAAAAATTACAGTGCAATAGCGCGTCACTACTCCGAATCAGGCAATTTGAAACTGAAGCTATGTTTTTTGTTATAGATGGTGCTGTTTTTAGTTTGTCAGACCACCAAAGCCTGAAAAGCCACACTTGTGAGTGTTTACCAGATTTTTGTAAAGCTTTGTAACGAGATGTGGAATTCCCGGAGTTTTGATTCAGACAAGTAACAGAGGTTATCAGGAATTAGCCAGATTAATTTCTATTTGGGCATTGCAAGTTATACCAGGAGGAATTGCTGTGGACAAGCAAGGTCTATACTTAACAGCGTTTCAGCGTAAGCTTTTGCTCAAGAGTTTAGAAGCAGATTTACGTCCAGAATACCGCCGTCGGATTGAAATTATGTTGTTGGCAGATGCAGGCCAATCTCAGACTCAAATTTGTGAAGCGTTAGGATGCTCTCAGGAGACAGCGCGGCACTGGATGACGATCGCCCAAACAGGTCAAGCTCACCATTGGAGCGATCGCCCGATGGGTCGTCCCAAAGCTGTCAATGAGCAGTATCTGGCTCGTTTGTATGAACTGGCCAGCCATAGTCCGCGTGAGTATGGCTATGGATTTGAACGCTGGACAGGACAATGGTTAAGCAAGCATCTGACAAAAGAGATGGGAATGAAAGTTAGTGCTTGCCACATTAACCGCTTGCTCAAAGAAATGGGACTTTCGACTCGACAGACACGCAAAACTGCGGGGCAAGAAATTGATAACACAAAAAATTCTCGGATTACTATTGGCAATCTGCAATCAAATCCAGAGCCTGATTTTCGGTGGTCATTGAATTTCGTTAAGACAAGTAACTAATTCTGCCGTTAAACTCCCAACAAATCATGGTTCAGAACAAAACAGAATTTTCCACTCAACAGCTTGCCCAAACTCTGGGTCAGACTGTTACACAACAAGAATTTTCAGACTGCATTAAACAAATTGAAATTCTTCAGCCAAGTGCAGGCAAACTTTTCTGGCAGACAGCAGACGCAAGCGTTGGTATTTATCTAATTTTGGCAGGTAAAGTCAGATTGCTCGATCGCACCGATAATTTAATAGCCTCCCTGAGTACAGGAACATCATTCGGTGAACTAACACTATTTTCAGAAGAACAATTTCAACCTTACGCTGCTAGGGCTTCGGTAAATCTCAAAGTTGGTTATATTCCAGGAAATTGTTTGCGATCGCTCATTCGCAAATATCCTTCCATTGGGCAGCATCTTCACCGTCAAGCTGTACTTTGGGATTTACTGCTGTTATTTCGCCAAAATGTGGCGTTGAATAATGCTGCTTACGAAGATGTAATGCAAATACAACCATTGCTAGAGCAGCACAATCTCCAAATTAACAAACTTCCATCTTCTTTACTCAAAGACCAGCAACTCTGGATACTGCGTCGCGGCGAACTACTGCACATATCAGGACTCAAACTCACTGCTGGCAATATTTACGCCTTATCTCAGTTACCTCAAGAACGTGGTTGGCAGGTAACTCAACTAACGCAACTATACAGCCTCAGCCGTTCGCATTGGGGAACAGCACTGGAATATGTACCACAACTGGCTGAACTCGATGCTAACAACCACCCAGTTACAGCGTCTGAGCCTGTTATATTTCCCCAATTTACTGTTGAGCAAAAAAAACAGTCCCAGAAAAGAATTAATAAAGCCTACTTCCCTAACCCAACCGTAAAAATCGGTCATCTATGGCAACGGATAACTCGACGCTATCCTTTCTTTGAACAGCAAAGTGCATCTGACTGCGGTGCGGCTTGCTTAGTAATGGTTGGTCTTTACTGGGGTAAGCGTTTTAGCGTCAATCGCCTGCGGGACGTTGCTAACGTTGATCGTAATGGTTCATCGCTGCGAGGTTTAGCAGCCGCAGCAGAGAGCATCGGGTTTTCGACTCGACCTGTAAAAGCCAGCCTTGATAAACTTGCCCAGCAAAGCCTCCCGGCTATTGTGCATTGGGAAGGGCAACATTACATTGTTGTTTATGAAGTTAAAGGCGATCGCGTTATCGTGGGAGATCCTGCTATTGGTCAGCGTACCCTGACTCATACAGAATTTACAGCAGGTTGGACTGGCTATACTTTATTACTTCAACCTACAGCCCTACTCAGAGAAACAAAAGAAGCTAGCACTGCTTTCTGGCAGTTTTT
>JBGTMK010000214.1:0-2824 GCA_041743605.1 Nostoc sp. | reverse complement strand
ATGGATTACCCCTTTGAATCAAAGATAGGTGATCCGTATCTAGTATTCTGAAATTATTCACATCTAAATTTACCTTAACTCCCTTTTCTCATCTAATTCGCGCCGATATTCTTCTATATATTCCAGCATCTCATCAAATTGGGAATCATCTTTATATTTACCAGCTATTTTCAACCAAGGGTTTTCTACTACTTGAGGTACTTCAATTGCTAAAGTGACTATTTTGGCAGATTCTAAACGATGTTGCAAACTTTGACTAAGTTTTTCTATCGCTTCCGTTTCTGTATTTCCTAAACCTTGACAGTCTGGTAAACCTAGCAATGTTGCTTTAACTGTACCATCTGCTTGATTTTCAATTAGCACATCATAATTTAACTTAGGTGCAGTATTGTTAGGATAAGTTTTTACAGATAAATTCATAATATTTGGATATTTCAATTTTTATATTGATTATAACATCTAGGTCAATTTAGGCTTTAAACAAATTAAGATAGAGTCCAATCTTCTAAACGCAAATTAGGAACTTTCTCAAAATCCTTGCGGTTGCGGGTTACTAAAATACCATTCACCGACAATGTAATTGCCGCAATGCGTAAATCCTGAGTACCAATGCGGATTTTCTGCTTAACTAACTCAGCATAAACATTACAAGCTTTTGTATCAAATTCAAGTAATTTTATATTTTTGAAATATTCTATTTCATCCCATAATCCCTTGTATCCCCATATTAATTTGTCATACCTAGACGGTTGGTTAGTATATTTGTTGATAACATTCAGCCATCCTTTAACTTTCTCCTCAAATGTAATCACTGTTATGGCTAAATTTTCAGGATTCTGCTGTCTTATGCGTTGTGTGACTAGTGAATGACTATTTTGAAATAACGACAGATGGTCTGTATCTAATATCCACATAATACTTACTTTGTCTCATTCTCCAAGTCAATTTGACTCCGTTCAGCTTCTATGTATTCCAGAACCTCAGTAAAAAGAGGATTATCTTTGTGCATTCCCGCAAATTTCATCCACGGATGTTCGGTTTGGGGAGGTTCAATTTCCAAAGTCACTATTTCTGGCTTTCGCTCTTGTAAAAGTTGAATTAGTTTCTCTAGCGCTTCTTCTTTAGTCACACCAGAGCCTTTAAAATCTGGTAAGCCTAGCACTGTCGCACTAACTCCACCATCTGGTTTATTTTCAATCACCACATCATAAGTTAACTTGAGTACAGTATTGTTAGGATAAGTTTTTACAGTTAAATTCATAATATTTTGAACCTTGAACTTTTATATTGATTATAACTGCTGACCTACTTACTGCTAACTTGAGTGTTTGTACGTGTTAGCGTAGCGTTTCGTAGATGACTACAAACCTTTAAAAATTTACACTGCCTTACTTATCTATGGTTTGATTTTTATCATATATATTTGCGATCGCACCAATGATTTACAACCAATCAGAGTTTGATTGCGCTGTGAGTTGGGGCTACAAGGTTAATTAAAATAATTCATAATTCGTAATTAAAGATTGTAAATCAGTAAATTTAGACCCCGACTAAAAAAAACGCCAGGTATAGACGTACCCCTTTGGGGAAGCAAGCTACACGTAGCGTCTCGTAGAGAAGAAAAATTAAACTCAAAAATTACGAATTAATTAAACGTCGCACTGATTGGTTTGGCAATACTTGGCATTATCTATAAACTCTTGCAACTTATTCAAGGGAATTATCTGCAATGCAGACCCACCTTGTACCTCAGCAGCAATGTAAGCAAACTTTTGCCCGCGATAATACTGGTCACGTCCAACTTTGCTGACATACCGAGACTTCTGGAAGTCATTGGCAATATTAGAATTATAAATATTTTGTAACAGTTTCACCGCATTGGCATTTTTTGTGGTGAATTTGAGGCGTTTATCACCACTAATAGTTATACCTTCTTTATTCACTGTCCCATTTTGAGAAGTGACATCAGCATAAAAGTATAAATTTCCCTTTGTACCATCGTAGCCGTGGGCTTCGCTATTATATCTCAGAGGTGGTAGTTGAGGTCTGGTCTTTGCCCACTTAACAACGGTGCTGATGTTTTGCCCTGGAAGCGCATTTGCCGGAGTGACAGCCAAAATAACTGCGATCGCAGATAGCGTAACATTGAATAGGTAGTTAAATTTAGAACCTTTGTACATAGTATTTCCCCTGTATTTAAAGACTGAGTATTTGCAGATGTAACCACCATAAATTAAGAATTACTTCCAGTGCGGTGTCAGTTGCGAATATGAGTTTCTCGGTAGCAAAAACAACTTAACATCGAATAATAACTACTGTCCAGTGACTAAGTACAATATTTCATTAATTCCTAGCGTTCCTACCCTGCCGGAAGGCGTTCGCGTAGCGTCTCGTAGAGAAGCGCATCTGCGTTTAAATAAAAAAGAAATCGGTAAACAGTTCCCAACCTACTACTTAGTTACAAAACTTAGACTTAATCTCAGGCAAATTGGGGTATGCACTTTTAAGACTAGAGGCATTTAAGATACAGGTTCTACACACTTCTTAATAAACCCGCCTTGAGAACGCAAAACGTTCTAATCTAAAAGCTAATTGGGTTAATTTACTGGCAGTTTTGTAGGCAACACTCTCAGCTCATAAAGCATAGACACACCGATGTGTCAAGCCTCAAAACAATCCAGACTTAACATATAAACGCTTATGATGGGAGTTTTACAAATCCGATGAGTGTTAAGGCGAGTGGTGGAAGCTCGGTTGCGCGTCCGCAACTATATCAAACCCTAGCAGTAGCTACAATTACCCAAGCGGAGCAGCAAGACCGTTT
>JBGTMK010000213.1:0-2365 GCA_041743605.1 Nostoc sp. | reverse complement strand
GTAATCCCCACACAGCAAGAAGTTGATGAGTTTATTCAGAAACTTCACAAACTTCTAGTAGGCTGTCAAGTCAACGATCCTGGGTAAAAGTCTTTGTGTTAAGCACAAAGCGTGCTTACTATGTACCAGGCAAAGTAGGCTTAACCCTGGATTTTTAAGCACAAAGCGTGCTTACTACAAACCTTGCAAAATTAATGGGACAGACCACTAGTACCGCAAGGCGGAATTCGTAATTCGTAATTCGTAATTCGTAATTAATTGTTTGCAAAGGTTTCAGACATTTAAATTGGGTGGCTGATTTACGCCAAGCTGTACTAGTAGGTTATGAAGAGTACTGAGTGCAGTCAATTAACAAATAACGGGGAGAAGTATTTAACGAGTTAACCATTAAATGAGAATAGAATTACAAAAAATTCTGCCAACTCTTTTGATGATCAACACATTAAACTATTAGTTCAAAATAACAGGTTTAAGCATGAATCGAAAACAGATCGTAGAGTTTTCTCTCGAAGATGGCACGAAGTTTTTAGCTGAAGTTGATGAGTCAGAAAATAGTAATGCTCTAAGACGTGTTGCCAGATCAGACACCGGGCAAATGGTAGTTGAAGCTAAAAAGAAATTTGACGAGGTATTAGATCAAATACAACCTGTAGCTTCAGCAATTATCACCAAACTGAGTCAGCTTAATACACCTGCCGATGAGGTAGAAGTTAAGTTTGGTATTAAGTTAAATGCAGCTGCGGGTGCAATTTTTACTTCTGTAAGTGGTGAAGCTAACTACGAAATTACCTTGAAATGGAAGCAAGACAAGGCATAGTATGGTAGCGACTACAGATAATTATATTCAAACTTTTAGGTCAGCGATCGCTCGGATTTTTCATACTAATGGTGCGGTAGTTGGTGTAGGTTTTTTAGTCCCTGGACGAACTCGAAATTATATCCTGACATGCGCTCATGTTGTTACTTCTGCTCTATCTTTACCAGAGGATATAGTTGAAATTCCTAGTAATGATATTTATTTAGATTTTCCCCTAATTGCATCAGGACAACAACTAAAAGCTAAAGTTATTTTTTGGCAACCTGTTGTCAATAATGTATCAACTTCCGAGCCTGAAGATATTGCTGGGCTGCAAATAGAAGGACAGTTACCTAAAGATGTCCAACCTATCAAGTTAATGTCAGCTAACAATATTTGGGAGCATCCTTTCCGCATATTCGGTTTTCCTAACGGACACAATGATGGCGTTTGGGCTACAGGCATGTTGCGAGACGGCCAAGGAAAGGGATGGGTGCAATTGGAAGATAGTAAGGTAACTGGTTACAGGGTAGAACCAGGTTTTAGTGGTGCGCCGATATGGGATGAAACCCTTGTAGGAGTGGTTGGTATGGCAGTAGCGGCGGAGAAGCAGCGAGAAGATGTTAAAACTGCTTTCATGATTCCTGCCGATGTATTGATTAAAGCATGGGATGAAATAGCGTTGTCGATTTCGTCAAATGCACATACTCAGACAATTAAGAGCAGAGTACAACAACTCAAAATCAAAACTTTGCAACAACGCTTTGATGTTCTAAGTAGTGATTATGAAGCGGCTTACAATCAGCTTAATAATACACTTAGTGCGAGCGATCGCAATATCATTCAACGCCAAATAAACACCATACTAGAAGAACTTGAGCAAGTAGAAAGCGAACTTAATATCATAACCATTAATTTAATTCCTAAATGCAATGAATAATTCTTCAGATTTACGAAAAAACTATCTAGAGCAGTTAGTAGCCAATTTTAAAACTGAGATTGAAAGCATCAGCAAGCAAATATCGCGGACGCTTAATGATGTAGATAAAAATAAATTGCAAAGGCAACTTGACGATAAATTCGATGAAATGGAACAAGCTGAATCAGAGTTAAACCAGCTAAATCAAAAATCTCTAGAGCTTGAACCTGATAAGATCCCATTCACTAATCGAGATGCTGCAATTAATGAGATTACAGCAACGAATTCTCCTCCTTATCGTCTGGTGACAGCACCGGAAGGTTACGGAAAAACAGAATTTCTCAAACAGATATTGGGGCGTTTTCAAGAATTACAATGGTGTTGTGCTTATGCTTCTATGTCTAGTTATGAAAGTATTGAAGACTTAGAAAAACGATTAGCAAATTCTCTGCAACTTACACTCCCAGAAGGGAATGAATTAACTTGGGGAGAGCGTTTAGGCTTACTATTACATAGAAATTGGGCTAAATGGCAATCCCAGGGCAAAAAAGGTATTGTCTTGCTAATCGATCTGGATGGAAATGCCCCGCAAAAGCAACGTTTAAACGAACTTTTTAATGATTTTAAGGAATTTGCATGGAGGATTGAAA
>JBGTMK010000212.1:0-3243 GCA_041743605.1 Nostoc sp. | reverse complement strand
GCAGGTATTCGCACCCAAAGTAGCTTAGATCCAGCCCGTCAGCAATTGGCAAACCAAATGGTGTCTTTGCAAACCCAACAAGAGACGCTACAACAACAACTAACTCAAGAAATCCAACAAGAAGCGCGACTACGGCGAGAGTATTCTCTAATACCCAATAAGCAATTAGAGCGATCGCGTTTAGAACAGGAAGTAGCCCTCAAAAAAGCTATCTATGACCAAATGCAGGTAAAGCTAACCGATGCTAAAACCGCAGAGGCAGAAACTACCAGCAGCCTCAGCATTGCCAGACGCCCCACAGCTGCTGTCGATCTCAAACCTCCGAAGAGTGTGCCTATTACTCTTGCTGTGGGTGGTTTCTTAGGTATGTTAGTTGGTGGTGGGGTGATATTTTTATTGGGATCGCTGGAAGGTACTTTCAAAACCAGGGAGGATATCCGGGAGAGTCTCAAGCAACGGGAAGTGGCGCTATTGGGAGAATTGCCTTTAATACTAGTTGATGATTTGGAGCAAGATGCAGTTCCAGTTGTACTTTCCCCAGATTCTCCTTATTTAGAATTTTATGAGAAATTCCGTAGTAATCTGCGCCGGATTGGTGGTCAAAACTTAAAGGTAGTATTGATTACTAGCACCAGTAGTTTAGAGGGTAAGACCGCAAGTGCTTATAACTTGGGTGTAGCTTCTGCACGTGCTGGAAAAAGAACCTTGATTATCGAAACAGATTTGCGATCGCCTTCTCGTTGTACATCCCTGAAAGTCATTCCTGATCCCGACGCCACTATTGAACCCCTGCGTTATTACGCTAATTTGAGTGAATGTATTCGTTTAGTTCCTGATGTACAAAATTTATACATTCTTCCCAGCCCTGGCCCTGTGCGGCAATCTGCTGCTATTCTTGAATCTAGTGAAATGCGACGGCTAATGGAGGATGCCCGCGAACGTTTTGATTTAGTTATTTTAGATACTAGTCCTCTCAGTATATCTAATGACCCTTTATTGATCCAACCCTACAGCGATGGTATAGTTCTGGTGGCGCGACCAAATTATACACAAGAGAATATGCTAGGTGAGGCTATTGATCAATTGGTTGAATCGGAACTGGGGTTACTAGGAACAATTATCAATGGTGCTGATATTATCGTTTCTGTACCTGAAGAAGTTGCACAATCATCAACATTTACATCTGAGGTAAAAGAATCTGAAGAAGTTTCGGCAATTGCCAGCAAAAACTAATAGTTTCCATTCCAAAATAGTGAATTGCCAAGTGGGAAATGTCAACTTAACGTCAAAGCAAGTCTATAACTAGCTTTTAGATTGCCTCGTTTTCAGTCTCCGACTGGGAATGCTCGTCCTTGAGGCGGAGCCTCCCTCACTGGCGTCAGATCTGCCAGGAACAACATTTCCAGCCAGAGGCTGAAAACGAGATTTAAAAAGGGTTTTAGCTTAAGTTGACACCAATAGCAAGATGCTCACCCCACAATCACAATATTGGATAATTTATTTCTTGGAGTTCCCTTAGCAAAAGGATAGGCAGAGGTTTGATAGATAGTAATTTTTTCGCTATAAATTATTTAGGAAATGCTCTGCTTAGTCGCGCCTGAATAACCCAAATAGGGGAGCGAGAATTACTCCAAAAGCAAAGCCACCGATGTGCGCCCAGTAGGCAACTCCACCAGTTTGCACAGTCATGTTAGCGGTTGTTTGCAGGGTAGCAAGACCTGATATCACATTTTGCACAACAAAAAGTCCAATTATTACTAGTGCTGGAACTCTGATAGTGGTGATGAAAATCCCCAAAAATATTAAGGTCATGACTTTAGCGTGGGGAAAGCGGATGATGTACGCACCCAAAACCCCAGAAATTGCACCACTTGCCCCCAAGGAAGGAATCTCAGAATTCATGCCAATAAACCATTGGCACAAGGCAGCTAAAGCACCACACGCCAAATAAAAAATCAGATATTTTAAATGACCCAATCGATCTTCAATATTGTTGCCAAAAACCCAGAGAAACACCATATTTGAGATTAAGTGCCACCAACCACCGTGTAAAAATTGCGACGTAAATAACGTTATCCATTCTTCACCCAAATTGGTGGTTAATTCTTGAGGTACTACCGCATACTGATTGAAAAACTGACTCAATTGTGCATTTGACAGGCTCACCTCGTGAAGGAAAACTAAAATATTCATGCCAATTAACCCGTAGGTGAAATACGGGGTGATTCGCGTCGGATTTTCATCGTAGAGGGGAAACACAGGTGTTTTTCCTAAATTATTCACTAACTGCAATATAGCTTGTAAGGCTAGCAGTTGCGAAGGCTAGGCAATTTCACCTATTAGATTAATCAGTATGATTGAGGGGTATGTAACATGAAGAGTTACTTAGACCAAGATTCTTTCAGGGATTTATCGCTAAATAAACCCAACAGGGGGCCGAGAATTGCCCCAAAGATAAACCCACCTGCATGGGCCCAGTAGGCAATACCGCCGCTTTCCATACCGATGTTGGTACGTGTTTCAAAACTAGCAAGTCCGTAAAAGGCTTGTTCGAGAAACCAGAATCCTAAAAAGAAATATGCCGGGACGCGGAAAGTCGGGAAGAAAAATCCTAAAGGTACAACGCCAAGAACTTCAGCATTTGGAAAGCGGAGAATGTATGCACCCATGACACCTGCGATCGCACCACTTGCACCCAAAGATGGAATACTAGAATCTTGAGCGAAGAACCATTGAGTTAAGGATGCCAAAACACCGCAAGATAAATAAAACAGTAAATATTTGGCATGACCTAACTTATCTTCAACGTTGTTACCAAAAATCCAGAGAAACAACATATTGCCGCCCAAGTGCAACAATCCCCCATGCAAAAATTGGGAAGTAATCAAAGTTGCCCACTCTGGCACTGGTTGATGTACAGAGATACCAGCAAAGCTTAAGGAGAGTTCTCGTGGAACTACAGCCGCAAGGTGTAAAAACCCATTTAATGCTTGTGGGGGAAGACTTGCTTCATAAAGAAAAGCGAGGACGTTGGCAGCAATTAGTCCATAAGTAACATAAGGCGTGATTTTTGCAGGATTATTATCGCTAATTGGAACCACGGGCGTTTTTCCTGATTTGTCAAGACAGCGATTCTACAATACGGAATTTTGTAAGTAGTTTCTTCTACCTCATGGATGGATCTCAGTATTATATTTAAGATTTATTGTAGGACTTCCCCCTGAAACAGTAGGTTTCATGCGA
>JBGTMK010000211.1:0-3996 GCA_041743605.1 Nostoc sp. | reverse complement strand
GAAAAAGTCTACCGTAAGGCACAGGTAACTACAGGGCGTTTGACGGAAGATGAAGTAGATATCGTTTTATCTGAGAAAAAGCAACTAATTCGCCGCAATGGAATCTTAGAATACATCGAAGAAGATGAAACCATTGATGCTGTAGGTGGCTTAGAAGAGTTAAAAAGATGGCTCAAGCAACGCTCTAACGCCTTTACAGAAAGAGCGAGAGAGTATGGTTTGCCTCAACCAAAGGGGATGTTAATTTTAGGAGTTCCCGGTTGCGGTAAGTCATTAATTGCCAAAACTACTTCCCGGCTGTGGGGTTTACCACTGTTGCGGTTAGATATGGGGCGAGTCTACGACGGCTCAATGGTGGGACGAAGTGAGGCAAATCTGCGAAACGCCCTGAAAACAGCAGAATCTATTTCCCCAGCGATTTTGTTTATCGATGAATTGGATAAATCCTTTGCTGGTAGTGGAGGTTCATCTGATTCTGATGGGGGGACTTCAAGTAGAATCTTCGGATCCTTCCTCACATGGATGCAGGATAAGAAATCACCAGTGTTCGTGATGGCAACCGCCAACCGAGTCGAACGTTTACCTGGCGAGTTCTTGAGGAAAGGACGCTTTGATGAAATTTTCTTTGTCGATCTGCCAACACCTGAAGAACGGCAGGATATTTTCAATATTCATCTGACCAAACGCCGTGAAGACATCTCTCGATTCGATCTTGAGCAATTAGCCAAGATGTCTGATGGCTTTTCTGGAGCAGAAGTTGAACAAGCGATCGTTGCGGCAATGTATGAAGCTTTTGCCCAAGATCGAGAGTTCACCCAACTAGATATTATTGCTGCACTGAAGGCAACATTGCCGCTGTCTCGAACGATGCAAGAACAAGTAACGGCTCTGAGAGATTGGGCCAGACAGCGCGCCCGCCCCGCAGCATCCTCCGTAGCTGAATATCAGCGAATGGAGTTTTAAAAGCTTTCCTCTGCCATCCCAGGGGGAAAGGCTAGCTGAAAATGCTAGCAGTTATAAAAAAAGCCGCATCCTAATTAAGCGCGGCTTCGCCCAAAACAAACCGTTGTCGTTTTTCTCAATCTTCTCATTGGAGGAAACCCAAATGTCTCACTTTAGCACCCTGCGTACCAAGATCACCGATGCCGAAATCCTCAAAGCTTCTTTGCGCGACCTCGGTATCAGCGTAAAGACTGAAGCTGATGTCCGTGGTTATAACGGTCAGCGCGTCCGTTCTGACATCGTTGCTATGTTAGATGGCGAATATGACCTCGGCTGGTCTCGCAACAGCGATGGTTCTTTTGACCTAATCGCTGACCTGTGGGGCGTTGCTAAGAAGCACAACCAAACCGAGTTGATCAACTCAATCAACCAAAAGTATGCCGTTAACAAAACTTTGGCTGAAGTAAAACAGCGCGGTTTGCAAAACGCCAATGTGAAGTTGGTATTGCAATAACAATTTCTCTGCGCGTTCCCAAAGCTGCACGGGTTAACCATATAAATAGCGGTTAGCCCGCTTTTTTATCGGGGCTGAGATCTATTTCTCAGTCCCGATTTTTATAATTTATTTAGTTTTTATTAGATACATTAACCTTAATGTCTTCTATATAAGTATATCCAATCTGGTATTGAATGAAGTTCAGAAGTTCCTGTTTATGTTGAAGTAGCCATTCAGGATTGTTACCAGCATACAAACTAACTTCCCAAGTTGAGTAGTATTTTCCATATCTGCCTTGTCCATGACAATTAATGTTGTATACTGCTTTGCAATGGTAAAAGAAGTTCACAATTCTTTTTATGGAATTTGTACTAATTACAACGTCTTTCTCTATAGAGATACCAAGTTCTTGACGTGGCAGTAATAAATTTAGCATTTTTGGTTCTCTCAATTGTGTTCTATTCACTCGGAAATCAATTTCATTAATACCTTTGTGTTTATTACAAGTTCTGCACAGGGTTTGTGAGTTTTCTACAGATGTTTCACCCCCCATCGAAAACGGTTTAATATGATCGATTTGTAATTTACCTTTGCTATTGACTCCACAACATAGGCAAGCATACCCATCTCGTGCTTTAACTTCTTCTTTTTCTGGTTCGGTGAGTTCTCTTTTTAATGGAATAATCACAGTTGGAGTAGTTTCATCTTCAGGCTTAGGATTATGATGAATAATGTTTATAATGGCTGCATCAACTGCTGTTTCAAATCGAATCAAGCTTCTGTAAAAAACTTTCCACAATCTATCAGGTAAAGAAAACTCTTTACCTAAATATTCATGTTTTAAGCGAGATGGAAGATCAATTACTTTATAAGCAATTTTATCTAAGTCATATAGTTCTCTTTCCTCAAATGGATGGTATATAGGTACAGATTGATTTTGAGCAATGTGGCGAACAATCTTAATTAAATCTGAATCAAGCTTTTCACCAATATTGTCAGTTTTGCGGTCAAAACAGTCACTTATCCATTGTTGGACTTGAGACTGCATCCATTTATCATCAAGATATTCTTTAGACCATTCATCTAATAAGTTTGTAGAACGAATAAAGAGAATAAATGAATCAAATTTTGATTTTGTATGTTCATATACCATGACAAATTCAGTAAATGATTCCATTGATTCATGTTTATCGTCAGCATCAGCATACACAATTTCAGTTTTATACCAACCAATAGGGCATATTTTTGAGAATACTATTTGATAATCTCCACCACTCTCAATTGACTTTGATAATTCTTCAACTAGACGAATAGAAATATATTCAAATGGATGATATCCTTTTACAGAGAGTTTTGGTTTATCTATAGTATCGCCATCTTTTGGGTTAGCCCAATCAACTAAACGTTTCCAGTCATCAAAGAATAGAACAACATTCGCCTCAGCACTACCTCCTACTCTTTCGCCTCGTAATGCTCTACCAATCATTTGAGTCATCAAGATAGAGCTTGTTGTTTGGCGAGTAATAAATACAGTCTGAACGCTAGGAACGTCAGCCCCTTCTGTTAACATTCGTACATTGATTAAAACATCAAGCTTACCATTCTTAAATTCATTCAAAATTATTTGATTATCACTTTGAGTACGTTTGTTTCGTGCTTCAGCAGAGCCAGGATCGGCATCTATATGTGAATAAATTGCGTCTACTTTAATACCCTTTTCGAGAAGCTTATCTTTGATATAGACGCATTGAAACCAACGATCAGCAAAGATAATGGTTTTACCATAAGCATCTTTATTTGATACATAAGCGTGTACTATAAAATTGTTTCTCTGTTTATCACTTGCAAGTTTTTCAATAATTGATTCTGGGAGGTCTTGATGTTACTTAACTAGCCGATCGTATAATTTATCATCAACTTCTAATTTTTTCCCGGTTGCTACTTCAATATACTTAGGTCTAGCCAAAATTCCTTGTAATATTAAACTTTCTTTTTTAGCTTCATAAATAATTTTATTCTCAAATATTTTCCAAAGCCAACCTCTCCTAGCCTGATCATTATACGTTGGTGTAGCTGTTAAACCAAGCAGATTTAATTTTGGAAATAACCCTCGAAGTCCTAAAGCAGAATCTTTTTCACCAATTAATAAGTTTCTGCAACCATAGGCTGGTGAGTGATGAGCTTCATCAACTACTACAAAAAGTTCTGTTTCTCTACAACTATCAATAAATTTTCTGAACGCTGTCTCGAATTTATTACCAAACTTGTCTATAGCATCAGGATGTAAATTATTGATGGCTGTTTGTATTGTCATGATTACAATATCATCAGTCAGTTGTATAGATGAGGCTTTGGCATGAGAAGGATTACTAGAAACGCACCGAATATTTAACGTTTTCTTCGGCTCTGGAATATCCCTAGCGCTATTTTGGAAGGTAGCGAATGCTTGATCCAACAGGTAAAATGAAGGAGCTAACCAAAGGATCTTAATATTTTTAGGGATTACATGGTCAGATAACCATCTGGTAGCTGTAAATGTCTTGCCAGCACCTGTAGGA
>JBGTMK010000210.1:0-1884 GCA_041743605.1 Nostoc sp. | reverse complement strand
AGATGCATACTTTAGTTGGTCAAATTTAGTTAACTATGTTGAAAAAGTCATTCGAGATTTTGGAGAAAAATATGTAATTAATTTTGCATAGGTACTTAGATATACATCACTTTCGCTTTGGCGTAGCCGTTTGAGCGTAAGGACGGATTAACTATAATTTTCTTGGTATTTTCCAGTTATCTTGCGTGGCTTGGTGGACTGGCGCTTAGTACTAGTTGAGGTGGATTTCTTCGAGGTGGACAATTTTGCTTTAGTCAGCTTAGGTTTGGTCGGTTGCAAAGAAAGGCAGGTGGGAGTAGTCGGAGTCTGGGCAAAGGGATTGATTATAACTGCCGTGGGAACAGAATGGTGAGGGGATTGTGGTTCTAGAGTCCAGGGGTCGGAAATCTTCTCAAATGCGATCGCCCTTGGAGTAGGTTGTGATGCTGTTACGGAAACTGTGGGCTGTTCAATGACCGATGGCTCCCATCCGATTGGCGGCAAGGGTACAACCCACAAACCATCTATGAAATCGAAAACCATCAGCGCAACAAAGCTCATAATGACTGCTTGGATCGTCAAGGTGAGAGTAGCTTGGATATCCATAATTAACTCCAAATGTTTGTGATTTTTCAATGTAGTGAGGTGTTGCAGTTGGGTTTGGTGGTTGCAACTCTCACTCTGGCTTTGGCGTAGCCATGAAAATTCCCATTCACAAAACGGGTGATTATGTTTACCCAGAGCATTGAAATCTTCTTAGCAAAGGCTAAGATCCGAATGGCACTAAGAAAAGCTCTAAGCTATACGGAATAAAGGCTACAGCTTTGAAAGCTATTGAACAGTGGAGGAGGGGTCAGGCGGTCGTCCTTGATGCAGTGTCATGGAAGCGATGCCTACGGCGGTAAACTACGCCACGAAAGACACGCTGAGTTTGCGATCGCCTACGCCATTGCTTTGCGTTTCATAAATACTACTGTGACACTACGAGTACAAATCCTCAAGGATAAATTTAGCCAGAGTTTGGGGCTACCTTTCAAAGAATTGTTACCATCATCAGTAATTGAACAAGCACTCTCGGAGCTAAAAATTAGATATTATAGGCGATTATTTGATCCAATAGTAACGCTTTGGGCGTTTTTATCTCAAGTTTTAGATGCTGATAAGAGTTGTCATAATGCAGTAAGCAAAGTCATTGCTTATTTGGCTGAAATTGGTGTAGAAATTCCATCATCTGACACGAGCGCTTATTGTCAAGCTAGGTCTAGATTACCAGAAGAATTTTTAGAAACCCTTTTTAGTCAGGTTGGGAAAAGCTTAGAACAAAAGGTAGAAATAGAACATTTATGGTGTGGAAGAAATGTATTGGTAATAGATGGGTCTACCGTATCGATGCCAGACACTCCAGATAACCAAAAAGCATACCCTCAACCCTCTACTCAAGCATCTGGATGTGGATTCCCAATTGCGAAAATCGGTGTGATATTCAGTTTAGCTACTGGAGCCGCTATTGCACTGTGCATAGATGTTCTGAACACGCATGATATTAAATTAGCCAGAAATTTATATCAGTTTCTTAATCCATTGGATATCCTTTTAGGAGATAGAGCATTTTGCGCTTATGCTGATTTGGTTTCTATTAAAAATAGAAATTGTGATGCACTTTTTAGGAAACACCAAGCTCGAAAAACCACGATGCGAAAAGGTAAAATAATTGGATCAAGTGACAAGTTAGTAACTTGGCATAAACCTAACAAATGCCCACACGGATTGAGTAAAGATGAATTTAATGCTTTACCCTCAACCATAACTGTACGAGAGATATATTATTATATTGTTGTTCCTGGCTTTCGCACTGAACGAGTTAGCTTAATTACTACTCTCTTAGATACAACAGCTTATTCTACT
>JBGTMK010000209.1:0-4213 GCA_041743605.1 Nostoc sp. | reverse complement strand
TAGCTTTTTATGTTTTTAATCACATAAATACGAAAATGTCAATCCCACCCCTTGGCTCAGTGTAGTAATTTTGAACTTATTTGTGCTTTGGCTGAACCCCAAAACCACCGTGTCAATAGGGTTTGAGATGCGCTTACCCTGATTGCTGTGCCCCTACAATATCCATAACTTCTAACTTTATTAAAAATCGACAGATGGCAGTTTGCCTTGTAAAGACTGAAATTTAGACTGAACACAGGTTGCACAATTGCAACCAAGTTGATCAATAATCGGATTAGATGTTTGAGTCAACATTGGTGTTGCCAGATCAGGAATTTGTTGTGTAGATACTACCGTAACAATTTGTGTAGGGTATAGAGATTTCAGGCTGGATGCGTGTGCTGGATTGACTACCAGCAGCATGGATACGAGAAATGCGGGACAGGCAAGTAAAATCAGTTTGACTATGTTCATAATTTACATAAAGATACCTTTGTTGATACAGCATAGCCAATAAATTGCCTACCTTCAACTTTAACTACGCCCGAATCCTTGACCCCGCAAAACCTTTGACCAAACAACTAATTCGCCCTGTTCACCCCCTGCGGCCAGTAACTTACCTTCGGGATGCCAAGCTAGGCAAGAAAATCCTGCTGAGACACCTGTGATAATTTGGGATACTTCCTTGGCTTTGTTCCATAAACACAACCAGCCATCAGTAGCAGCCGAAGCGAGAAGGAAGCTTTTAGGTGCAAAGGCGATCGCATTAATCACACCCACATGATTGGTTAATACTCGTGCTTCCCAACCTAAAGTGTCATCCTCTAGCTTTTCCCACACCACAATACCTTCAACGCTAGAAGATGCCAGTATTGGCGCACCTACTTTGGTCATAGCTTCTGACCATGCCAATTGGCGAATTTTACCAGGGAAGCCACGCATTACCCAAGGGTCGGGGTTGTTCCATTCTAAAACGGTAACACTACGATCCATGTTGCCAGAAGCCAGGAATTTGCCATCAGGCGACCAAGCCATAGCTACACTGACAGTAGTCATATCTAGATTGTATGGTTCTTCATCCCAGTTTTGACTATGCCAAATCTTCACTCCTTTATAACCACTAATGGCTAAGTATTGTCCGTCAATACGCCAATCTATACCCAATACTGAAGAGTTGTCGAAATTCAGCGTCACGACAATTTCACGAGTATCTGCATCCCAAACTTGGACGTAACGCCCCAAACTAAAAGCCAGTTGGTTACTGGTGTAATTCCAAGCTAGCTTGTCAACCCATGCGGGGGCATTTTCCAAGGTGGCGATTAATTCAGTATTCTGCCAAATTTTCACCTGTCCATCTTGTCCGCCAACGGCTAAAAATTTCCCATCTGGCGAAAAAGCTAGACAGTCTAATGATTTACCGTTACCAGTTTGTAAGGTTGTGAGTTCACGATCATTCCAGAGAACTACTTCCCCGGCGGCGGAAGTTGCTGCTAAAGTTTTACCTTGTGGCGACCAAGCGATCGCAGTTACATAATCTGAAAGTGTCCCGGAATAGTGTTGTTCAAATTCCTTAGATTTGGTTGTGGAGTTCATATTTTCTACAAGAGTTTGGAGTGAGGAGTTTGGAGTGAGGAGTTTGGAGTTAGCGCCGTGTGCAAATTTCTTTCAAACCTAACCCCCAGCCCCTTCCCTGCGAGGGAAGGGGAGCAAGAATCAAAGCCTCTCCCCGTTTCGGGGAGAGGTTTGGAGAGGGGTTTCAAGAATAAGTCGCACATTACGTAAGTTAGGAATTTTTAACTCCTAACTCATAACTCCTAACTTTTTATTTACGCTAGACAAGCAAGAAAATCTTGCTTGAGTTGGGCTGCATCAAGGTTGCGACCGATGAATACTAGTTCGTTTTTGGGGGTTTCGCTTGCTTTCCAAGGGCGATCGGGTTTGCCATCAAATATCATGTGTACCCCTTGGAATACAAATCGATTATCTTCTCCAGCAATATTTAAAATACCTTTCATCCGAAAAATATCTGGCCCTTGGGTACGCAGTAACTCCGAAAGCCAAGTGTTTAATTTTTCTCCATCGACTGCACCTGCTTCTACTAAAGCTACAGAAAAGACGCTTTCATCGTGAACGTGGGCATCTTCGCCTAAGAAATCTGGATCAATTTCTAATGCCCGATCTAAATCAAAGGCTTTTACACCCAACAAAGCATCCATTCCTAGTTCAGAATTTTGGGTACGGTAAATTTTTGCGATCGCATTCATCGCCCGAATCCGTTTTTCTAATTCATTCAACTCTTCTGGCGCTACCAAATCTGTTTTATTAAGTAAAATTACATCGGCAAAAGCAATCTGTTCTTGGGCTTCGTCTGCATCCCAGTGCTGCCAAATATGCTTGGCATCTACGACTGTCACCACTGCATCTAGAGACAGTTGGCTTTGCAAATCTTCATCCACAAAAAATGTCTGAATCACTGGTGCTGGATCGGCTAATCCAGTTGTTTCAATTACTAAATGGTCAAATTTATCGCGTCGCTTCATCAAGTTGCCAATGATGCGAATTAAATCGCCGCGCACTGTACAACAGATACAGCCATTATTCATTTCAAAGATTTCTTCATCTGCATCGATAATCAATTGATTATCAATACCCACTTCCCCAAATTCATTGACAATCACAGCAACTTTTTTGCCGTGTTCGTAGGTGAGGATGTGATTGAGTAGAGTCGTTTTACCTGCTCCCAAATATCCTGTAAGAACAGTAACGGGAACTGAATTGTTGATTACGTCAGCCACCATACTCTAAATTCCTCTTGTCTCACCTTGTGGATAATCATTATCGCCCATGATAAATCTTTTTATATTTTTGTGCGAACTTGCTGTGATTTTGGGTTTCAGCAAAATCATCACATAATTTAATCAAAAACATTTTATTTTTATGCATCTGCAATAAGTAGTAAATATTCACAAGTTGGCGCAGCTGATAAGAATATTCCAACTCACCCTGCGGAAAGTCGCAGGTTAGTACCTTGACAATCTCACAGAAAGCATGATAATCATTCTCGTATAGGAAAATTATACTTTGATGGAGAAGCGTGGTGGTTTCAAGAAACACTACCTGCTCGAAAAAGCAAGTAACTCAAACAGGACAAGCATCTGCGTCTATTGCAGTCAGCTTTTTGGTTGTTGCGCCGCTGGTTTTATTTACCGCTTTGAAACCGGCACAAGCAGATGATACTCATAATCATTCAGATGAAACGGGCTTTTACATTGGATTAGATAGTTTGGAGGCTCTCTCTACAGGGACATACGCAGGTTTGGAGAACCCTAACTACAATCGTTTAACCCTTCTCTTTGCACACAGGAATGAAGACACGCCGGAATCAAGCCATTTCCACGGCATTGGTACTTATAGCTACTCAGGTGCTTTGGATAACCTAACTATTAACCCAACTAATACAAATAACCGAATTCCTGAATCTTACTCAGAACAACCGCCGCTAACATTATTACCTGGTACAGGGTTTTATACTGGTCGCTTGATTAGTACTGCAACAGATAAGGAATATAGCAATCTGACAATAGAACCTATAGCGTCTCTAAAAACTTCAAAAGAATTAGACAACCAATATTTGTTTAATAGCTCTAATGGTCGTTGGCAGTCGTCCCTTGAGGGTGCAAATATTGGTTTACAATTAGCGTCAATTAGCAGCGGATTGAATATTGGCGATTCAGCAGGTGTTGATATTGTCAAGTCAGTCGGTGATATCTACACAATCGGCAGTGGTGATGATTTTTCGTTTACCCCTACCTTTTGGACTGATGCTGCTGCACCATTGGGAACTTATTCTGCATCATTCAAACTCGTGGATTTAAGCAATGGCAATAATCCCATTCCTTTTAAGGAGTCTGGCACTTTCAGTTTTGATTTTGAAGTCAAGACCGTGCCTGAGTCGTCAAATGTCCTTGGTCTTGGTATAGTCGGTCTACTAGCGCTTTCTCTTTCTCGCTTGCAAAAACTTAATCGCAGTAGCTTGAACTAATTTTAATTTCGCACCAAGGTGCAAAATGATTTTTGCGTCTTGGTGCGAGGATTTAATTGAAACAGCAGAAGTCCCACATCTGTACTGTAATCAGTCAGTGTGGGATGAATGCGCGTGAGTGAGGAATTGACCGACAACCGAAATTAAACACAGTTTAATCAGGATCGTTGGTCGATGACGAACGAACTCTTT
>JBGTMK010000208.1:0-11577 GCA_041743605.1 Nostoc sp. | reverse complement strand
ATTGGCGACTAACTTTTTCTTGATTGCAGACAGTACTTTGTCCCGTGATTGAAGAGAGTCTATCCTTCTCGGTGGATTAATCCACCAACGCACACGGAGGTTGACAGTGCTTTCGGCAAGTTCCATTACCAGTACATCAGGAGCCGGATCTTTTAAAACCTCGTCTACGCTATGCATTGCGTCTAGCATTAACTGTTTGGCTAAGTCGATGTCGTCGCCGTAGCCAATGCCGACATCGTACTCTAAACGGCGATTTTCAAAGGCGGTGTTCACAACCACTGAGTTAGTAAATAGCTCAGAATTAGGAATGACGATGCGCCGACCGTCATAGGTTCTGATTGTTGTTGCGCGTGTCTCGATATTTTCAACAGTTCCCTCAAAGCCTTTAAAAACAATTTGGTCATCAATTTGAAAAGGTTCAGTCAGCAGAATTAAAATCCCAGCTAAGAAGTTTTGTAGAATATCGCGGAAAGCAAAACCAATTGCAACACCGCTAATTCCCAAAAGTTGCACTAAATCACCGGCTCTAAATGTAGGAATTACAATGGAAAGGGCGATAAACAAACCAATCAAAACTGTTATCCCTTGGGCTAACCTTCCCAGTACTAATCCCAGATTCCGAGCGGAGCGACGGTTGCGAGTTAACCGCTTAACCAGTGCCTTAATTTTGCTAGCAATAAACAAAAATAAAATGAAGACAATTAACCCTAAGACAATGTTCGGTACTAAAGCTATGAACCCGTTAATCATGCTTTGAACCTTGTCCCAAGCTGTGGATATTTCTGCATTCATGTAGTTTATTCACCAATTAATCTTTGCTAACGTTATCGCTGTAAATTCTGATGCAATAATTCTTGAATTTCCTGCCGCAACGCTGCGATTTCACCCTGAAGCACTTGAATCGATTTCGCTGCGTTCTCTTTCTAGGAATTCTTTTTTTGGAAAACTTTTAACTACTCATAGTCGTAGTTCGTAATTGAGAAAGTCAGATTTAATCAGATTTTCTGGATTTGAGTCTGTTGTTGGATTTTAGATAATTGGTATTATTGGCTAATAGCAGGAGTTTCTAGCACATTTACATCAACTAGAGGTGTCACGTTAAAGTCCTGTTTCAATAAATTAGTTTGAATTGATTGGGTGAGGCGATCGCGAATTTCTTCACTAGACGCTGTAACTCCCGGTTGACGCTGCACATAAACAACAGATAGCAGGGTATCCTGCCCTTCAATATTGGCTCGTGTAAAGCGCACATTCGACTCGACTAATTTTGCTAAACCAACTTGTTCCACAGTTTTCTGAACTTGGGCGTTAGCGCGTTGGGCACGACTGGAGCGTTGTAGATTGGGAGAATTAGAAAACTGCCAAGTTAGTAAACCTGCTAATGCGATGACAGTTATCACCAAGGCAGAAAAGAATACCCGTTTTTTACCACGCTGATAGCGAGTTTCTTGAGCAGACAAACCAAACACTCGGAACAACAAAGCTGCTGAAAAGTTAATACCGCATAGTTGCAAAAACAGTAAGAACAGCCCCGAAGTTACCATGTCCCACCTACCAATTGAACTTGCAATACCCAAAATTCCCGCAGGTGTAGCTAAGGAAGCGGCAACTAACATTCCTGTTGCTGCCCCAGAGACTAAACTACTCCGTTCTGACTGCACCAAGTTGAGCGCCCCTGCTGCTCCGGCTGCCAATGGTAAAATCACTGCTACTGCTGAAACTTGGCTACTTTCTACCATTAAACTGGTGGGAATTTCTTGTCGTAATATCAGACTAAGTAGCCAAGTAGTGGCAATTGTGACTGTTAAGGCAGCAAAATATCGTAGAATACTCCGTCCTAAGAGTTTGCGATCGCCCCATGCAGTAGCGATCGCTGTATTCATAGCTGGGCCTGCAAAAGGTGCAATCAGCATTGCTGCCACCAGCAAGTAAGCTGTATTTGTATACAAGCCAATCCAGACTACAAAGCCTGCCAGTGCTGCATAACCAAGAAAGCCTCGCCAAGAGCCAACACTTTGCAAGCCAGAAAGAAAAATCTCAATCGGACTGCGTTCTTCCACATCTATAACTTGTTGCGGCGCTTCCGATGCAGGGGGTTGCAGAGTCATCACACCAGTTGGTATGAGCGTAATTTGTACTTTGGGCAAGTCTTGCAACTCCTCCAGAACTTTGCCAACTTCTCCGTTAGAAACGTGAACAATCACCACATCAATCGGTTCTTCTGCATTTCCTTCTAATCGAGCCAGATTTGTACCGTTATGAGATTTGGCAATATCGATAACAGCTTTTCCGTTTCCCCGTGGCACTTGAATAATTAGTTGACGCATTTTCACCTCCTACCGCTAACCATCTTATTTTTTCAGGCAAAAACTCTACTACCCAAAGTAATATTTTTTGAAGGATGTGTCTTATACTCAATTAATATTTGATTTTTGTCTATTCAATTGGTATGGACTAGTAAAAAACTGATAAATAAATTTTTATTACTAAATTAATTGAAATTCAAAACAAAGAACTGATTATTGTAAAGACGGCGATAAATCGCGTCTTTGCGGTCTAGGGCGTGTTATCAAAAAACCTTATCCGAACCGTATTGCCATATATCAAATACTCCTGATTAGGGCGTGAGGATGTCAATTAATTGTAATTTTTAAACTGGTGTTTTTTGAGTAACTCTTTAACTTGAGCTGCCACCAAAGGATGTGGATCTTTTTGTAACTGGGGTAAAATTTGCAGGAGAACGCGATGTGAAACCATATTCAAGTATGCGATCGCAGCTTCCCTAACAAAGCCTGTAGGATGACGCAAACTCACTAAAATCTCAGAGCTAGTGAGTCGAATGCGTGTCACTTGAGCATAGTGAAAACAGCAAGCTAGACACCAGTCAGAAAGGAAGTTACCCAACATCAGCAATCTGTGGAGGCGATCGCTAACTATCATACTCTCGTATTCTACAATCTTGGTTTCTATAAGATGTTGCAATTTTTCTGACTGCGGTCGGTTATCTAAAATATTTAGCAATAAAGACTTTGAAGACAAGGTTACAGTATGCTCTAAGATTTCCAACCCCCTTGCTAAATTTACCACCGAGGGCGATCGCAAATTGAATGCTGCTGCTTGCATCTTTTCTGGCGAGTAAAGTAGTTTGAGTAGCAGTAGCAGCCGCTCTTTAACATCCAATTCCAATTCTAGAAGGGCGCGTTGCAGTAACTCAGAGACAATCACCATCCTCTCACTAGATTGATAATTTTCTTTTTGGTCTAATGTTTGGAAGTCAATGTATGCGGCGTAAATTTCACCTAAAAACTTTAATTCCTGCTTGATTAAATTTTCTACCCGACTTTCATAAAACCGATCCACTAAACCTGTAATTCCTGGTTGTTTATGTATTTTTAGTAAGCTACGAAGAATATGATCTCTGGTAGTACCCCAAGATGTCTCCAAGTTTTCCCATAAAGTCTCTAATGCTTCCTGGGTGCCGACTTGAGCAATGGTGCGCCAAGCGTACATTCGCACTACTTCCGGTTTGTAAATATTCGTAGCCAACCGCAGCAGCATCTCTAGAGCTTCATTTTCCAGTCGCATTAGAGCTGACATTGCTGTACTGCGGGTTGATTTGTAATAAAGTGCTGCAATCAGTGCCGAATAGTACTCTTCTAAATGTGTTGCTGCGATCATTTCCAATACAGCACAGCGCACCCTTAACGACTCATCTTGTAATAAATTCGGGATGTGAATTCGCAACGCTTGCAAATAAACTGCTTCTCTGAGCGCTCTAACTCCATTTACCCGTTCTCGTTCTTGTTTATGAGTCAGCATCCGGCGCATGGTTTGGGTAGCTGCTACCTTTTGCATCGGTGTTCCCTGACGTAAAACTAAAGCAGCTGCGGTGGCGCGGATGAGTGAGTTTTGCTTGGGGTTAAGGTATTCTTCTAAAAGGCCTAAATTGGGATTTGGTTCAGCTAGCCAAACGTAGCGCAGTGCTAAAGCAAAAACTTCGGGGTTATTTTCTTGAGATTCTTCTAATAAAGGACGGATGGCGGGTAGATAAGCAGGATTTGCACCTCCTGTCAGCATCACTTCCAGACTTTGGCGCTGCAAATCTGGGGTTAACTTCACTAGTAAAGGTGCTAAAACTTCCGCAGCTCCTTGAGAGTCCATTTGGGCTAAAAGTTCAATACAAGAGCGTTTATCAGCCTCACTTCCTTTTTCTGCTAAAGCTTTGACTACCCCCTGTTTGAAGAATCGTAAACCCATGTTGCTTGCACTTAATTGACCCCGTGCCACACTTAAGACTAACAGTTCAACATAGCGCGATCGCAATTCCCAAACTACTTTTAAACAGGTGCCAGCTATCAGCATCGTTTCTACTACCAACACCCACTTTTGCAGTGGTACGGGTACAAATCGCCCACAAAACAATAGAGTTGCAAAAATTAGCGCTCCTGTCAAACCTGTAGCGATCGCTTCTGCGGTTCCGCCAGATAAAGTCTGCATCCGGCTGCGAATTGCCTCTGGAATCGGTTGGTATAGGATGGGGCCACTACTCATCACAAAGGTGTAGCGTAGAAGTTCATCGCAGAATTTGACTATTATCAAACCCCAGAAAAAACTTTGCGATTGTATACCCGGAATTAAATGCAGCAATACCAGCACCCCTGGTAGTGAAAAGCCAACGGTGATTGGTAAAAGTGTGGCTGTGAAAAATACTCCCATTCGTTCGATGAGTCGGCTAGAAATAAACCACTGCAACAGCAATTCACACAGTCCCAACATCCCACCAAAAAGACCCAAGAAGCTAGCAAGTTCTCGATCGCTTAAATTGGATTTGAGTTCGCGTAGATACTGAAAATCTATTAATAACCCAATAACTTGCAACAAACCCACAAAAGCAAACAACTGCCAAACATAGCGCTTCAGCGGACTTTTGAGGAAACGCTGTCGTGAAGCTTGTTCTTCAGGAATTAGTCTTTGTGGGGTTTCAGGAAAAGCTGCTCGATAGTGATGAGTTAAATATAATAAAATCCCTGAGCCTAATAAAATTACAACACAGGCAATGAGGATGATTTTGTTTAGCGAAGCGTATTGCACTAGCCAAGGCAAACTAAAACCACTGATTACATCTGCCACCAAAAGCCCACTACTCACCAGGGGGTAAGTGCGCTTAATCTCCCGAATGTTAAATAGTTGATTGGCAACAATGGAGATGTTGAGGTCATTCACCACATAAAGTGCATCTACCCACAGGCGCAGCAGAAATACCGAAATAACTGCCAGGTAGGAAAACTGCGATCCCCAACGTAATCCAACTAATAAAACTAATGGCATCAACATGCAAGGTGCGATCGCCACAATCACCCGACGCAGAGGAAAAATCTTTTGCAGCCAAGAGTATAAAAAAACTAGTCCTGCACTCATTGCAGCACTGGCAATATACATCCACGGGAGTAGGTTAGTCCCATATTCATCTAAAAACAGTGCTACCGTACTGTCTTCTGCCCACCGCAATCCTATAGATACAGTTGTATAAAAAATAAACATTATCTGGGTTCGTTCACTCTCCTCTGGCCGGAGATTTACCCATTGTAGTAGTCGTGTTAAAGCACTTTTATTTGCAGCCAACCAGTAATTTTTCAGTTCCATGCAGTTTTATTTTCTGGTAGTATCACCACGCAATGGGTAAGAGAGGAAGCAGGGGAAGACAATACTTCCTCATCTCCTGGAAATAGTAAAAATCCTGAGCAACTGAGTATTATGTTTCCCACTCAGCCTTCAGGATTATCGATTTTAGATAAATTTAAACGAACAGAGAGCTTTAGGGGGCAATACAGTTCAGTTAAGAAAAATTGTAGGTTGGGTGAAGCAAAGCGTAACCCAACAAAGTCGGGGTAGGTTGGGTTAACTCTATCTTCTGTCGGAGACGCTACGCGAACGAGAAGCCCCAACTCTTGGAGACGCTGTTCGCGTTGGCGTCTACGTTCCTCAACCCAATCTACCCCGGAGTGCTTTTTTAGGCAAAACCTACGCAGTATTGGGGCACATCTTGCACTCAAACGAAAAAACCCCTGACTTCTAGCCAGGGGATTTTCAAGCTTGGTCTATTAAAGAGTTAAAGGATTATTTTTTAGGCGAGATGAGCATCATCATGTTTCGCCCTTCTTTTTTAGGCGCTTGTTGAACCTCACCATAAGGCTCCAAGTCTGTTGCCATTCGCTTGAGCAAATCTTCTGCTAAATCGCTATGTTGAATTTCTCGACCCCGGAACATCACAGTAGCTTTAACTTTATCGCCATCTTTCAAAAAGCGCTCTGCTTGTTTAACACGCACGTTGTAGTCGTGTTCTTCTATTTTGTAGCGCATCTTAACTTCTTTAACATCAGCTGTGTGTTGCTTTTTCCGGGCTTCCCGCGCCTTTTTCTCCTGCTCAAATTTGTATTTCCCGTAGTCCATAATCCGACAAACTGGCGGGTCAGCTTTGTCACTTATTAGCACCAAATCTAACTCTTTCTCTTCTGCTAGTTGTAGTGCTTCCTGTGGGGGCATAATTCCCAGTTGGGCACCATCAGTATCAATGACCCGAATTTTCGGGAAGCGAATTCGTTCGTTAATTTGGGGCAGATCGCGAGTTCTTTTCTTCTCAATCACAGGCATTATGATTTGTGGGAGCTCTTAATGAAGGATTTGGTGTGGTCTAGATTGGTATGCCTCAGAGGCAAAATACAGAAGTAACTCAGGACTGAAAACATAGTCTACAGTTCTAGGGTAACTAATCTATAAAATAGTTGCGTCCTTGTATTTGTCATTCTACTCACTCTGAGAGAATTTCTCTGCAATAGTTAATCTAAATTACACAAATTACGCAACATAGACTCATATTAAATATTATTACAATTATTTAGCAATACTTTTTGCAATGGCGTAACCGCCCACCGTAGGTGATCGCAATTGAGCAACATCTTACTCTCCAGAATGCCAAGATCACAGATGCAGGACATCTAACAAAAGCAATGTAATATATTGTATTACATACAGTCAGCTTACTACCATTTATAGTCAAAAACCGCTAATCAATTTACTGATTCCAAGATTACAGCCTTGGACTTAAGTTTAAAGCGGGATCAGTTGACTCAACGTCAAAACTTGCACATAAATCTATATTTAGATTAATTTAGCAGAATTAACATCCAAAAACAACGTCGCTTGGGGTTGTTGACGAAGAATAGAAGCCGGACAGTCTCTGCTGATAGCTCCTTGCAGCATTTCTTTTACCACATTCGCTTTACGTTTTTCTGGAGCAAGACAGATAATTTTTTGAGATGAACAAATCATCGGTATGGTGACAGTAAAAGCATATTGTGGGACAGTTTCTAGATTCGGAAAGTGACCTGTGTTTACTTGTTGCTGACGGTTAACTGTATCTAGTTTCACTAGTTTCACGTTGTAAGGATCTTGGAAATTTGCTACTGCTGGATCATTAAAGGCCAAATGTCCATTTTCGCCAACACCCAGACAGCATAAGTCAATTGGTTGTGCTTGTAGTAGTTTAGTGTAGCGATCGCACTCTGTTACTGGTTGCAATGTATCGCCTTCTATATAGTAAAATTTCTTAGGAGCAACCCGCTTCTCTACACGTTCTCGCATATAGCGCCGGAAACTCGCAGAATGGTCAGCACTAATTCCCAAATATTCATCTAGATGGAACAGAATAATCCGTGACCAATCTACACCACCCAATGTGATCAAAGCATCAAGAAATTTGAGTTGGGAATTACCTGTTGCTAATAATACAGCAGCTGTATCCTGAAGATTAAGAACCTGCTGTAAATGCTTTTGCACGATTTCGGCAACATCCTCGGCCATTTCGACTTCAGAGTTGTAAATCTGCACTAGTAGATCATCAACGCGAAAAAAGTTTGTAGCGGCTGGCATTTGCTTACGTAGAAGGTTATCAATTATACGGTAGTTTCTTGAGACGCTCTATCTGTTTACAGTGCTGAGTTTTGAAATTGAGTACTCAGTACTCGGAACTCAGCACTCTTCATCCTTATGGCTGTTTGGGTTCTATAAGAAGAAAAAAACAATGTAAACTATTTAAAATAAGTTAACAATTATTCACATTTTAACCAAAAATTATGCTGGCTGCAATTCTGTTTGACCTAGACGGCACTATTGTCAACACTGACCCCATACACTACCGGGCTTGGCAGGAAATGCTGTTAAATTACAGCATAGAAATCGACGAAACATTTTATAAATCCCGAATTAGTGGGCGGCTAAATCCAGAAATTGTTAAAGATATTTTGCCACAATTATCAACAGCAGAAGGGCAAAAATTTGCTGATGAAAAAGAGATACTTTTCCGCCAACTTGCCCCAAATCTCAAACCGTTGAATGGATTTTCTGAACTACTAGCCTGGACAGATGCACATCAATTAAAACGTGCATTGGTAACTAATGCCCCCAGATTGAATGCAGAATTCATGCTAGAGGTTTTGGGAATCAAAGAAGCTTTCCATATAGTTGTTTTAGCAGATGATTGTATTGCAGGTAAACCCCACCCTGCGCCCTACCAGACTGCGCTAACTAAGTTGGGGATTACAGCAGAGGAAGCGATCGCTTTAGAAGACTCTCCTTCTGGTATTCGTTCAGCGGTGAGCGCAGACATCCGCACCATTGGCATCGCCTCCACCCACGATCTGCAAGTTTTGCAGGAAGTCGGCGCATTCATGGCAATTCCAGATTTTACTGATTTACAGTTGTGGACATTGTTGAACTCACTGATTGAGCCAGATTTAAGTGCGATCGCTTCTAACTTGTAAACACAAAATCTTAGAACAGCAAGAGTAGAGACGCGAATTTGCTAACCCGTCTCTACTTATTTTTCAGCCAAAATCGCGTAAATTTCCCGTTTAACTTCCTCTAAAAGCTCACGAACCCGATTTATTCGCTCTATATTGCCACTACGAGCAACCTGCACCACAACAGCAGCTAATTCTGTTGCGGCATTCCGCAGTTCAATAAACTCTTGGGGCTTACCTTTCACAAAACTTTTGAAGCTATCCCAAGGAGAGTCTGAAGTTTCTTGTTGGGCACGTTCTGCCAATAATTGTCTACCTTCATCGGTAATCGTGTAAATTCTCTTGCCGCCTTCCTGGGCGCTTTTGAGATAACCCCCTTCTTCCAGCAATTGGAGCGTTGGATACACCGAGCCAGGACTGAGGCGACGGAAACCACCATAGCGATTTTCCATCTCTTTAATCAAGTCGTAACCATGACTAGGATGCTCGGATAACAATTCCAGCAGGATGAACTTAATGTCACCGCGACGAGTCCGATATTCATCTCCCCAACCACGACCAAACATTTTATTGCCAAAGTGTTTCTCATGATGTCTACCATGATGCTTGCCATGTTGAAACCAAGACCTGACAAGCAATGAATCATCTTCGTTAACTCCTGCCCATGCAGGTGTCCCAAAACGTGACCGAAAATGTCTAAACATAAGTGAATCTTAAATCAACTTTCTCTAATATACGATATATAAAAATATATCGCGATATATCGGAATAAAATTTTTATGAAGATTTTGACCACCACAAACGATACCTACGGCGGGCTGCACCAACGCAAAGCTAGTCGCAACTGATGAAAGCTCAGGAATTCAAATAGCTAGTGCCGCAAGGCGGAAGTCAAAAGATTGATATATCAAGGCTTGTGCCTGTTTGAAATGGTAGGTTTATTTACGCCGCGTTGAGTAGTCTGTCCCATTAGTTCTGAAGGGGTGAATAAGCTTGTAGTAAGGACTTTAGTCCTGGATTTTTAAGCACGCTTTGTGCTTACTACAAACTCATCATATTTAATGCGATGGTTTTAAAAGGGTTTGGGCTTAAAAAAAAATACTTGTATTATAAATTGCATTTTTTTTAATTTTCATAAACGTTTCTTGACTTTCAAGTATAAAATATTGCAAAATTTGTACTTAATGCAAGCTGCCTTAGCATTTTAAAATACAGGATTAAGCTACAATCAAAAAATTTTATCCTAAAATCAAATATTCAGTAAATTTACGTATGCAAATTTAAGTCTTCTCAATGAATAGTAGAATTAGCCCATACAGGATAAGACAGTGACACTCTTAAACGAAGCTCAAATAGAGCAGCTAAAGGAAATAACCACACACTTGCGACAAGTAAGACAAGAAAAATCCATCCGCATAGAAGAAATAGCCGCTCAAACACTAATTAGAGCAGGTGTTTTGCAAGCTTTAGAAGAAGAACGATTTGAAGAATTGCCTGAGCCTATTTTTATTCAAGGATTCATCCGTCGCTATGGAGATGCTTTAGGACTGGATGGAAATGCTCTATCTTACACCTTTATAAGCAATGTTGTCCGCCAAGACTCCAATAACAATCATAAAAATTCAGACAACAAACCAAATAGATACATACCTCTTGTTTTTACCTACATTCTATTATTAGTAGCTGCATCTACTGGTCTTTTATATATACTTAACCCACCACAAATTGCATCTGAATCCGTAACTCCAGAAGTAAATGGTCAACAGTCAATAGTCATTAATCAGTGAATGGGGGAGGAGCAGGGGGAGATGAGGGAGACAAAGGGGACAAGGAGAATAACCAATCCCCAATCCCTAATCCCCATTTTCAAGATATTTGCGGTTTACGCAGATGCCAACTAGTAGATTGCTCATAGGCATAAGCTACCTGAAACAGTAGGTCTTCTCGCAGCACATTGCTAATTAACTGTAATCCTATCGGTAGTCCCTGATCATCAAAACCACATGGCAAACTTAGACTAGGTAAACCAGCAAGATTTACAGGAATAGTCATCAAGTCAGTTAAATACATACTCAAGGGGTCAGTAGTTTTTTCCCCTGCTTTGAATGCTGTAGTGGGGGATGTGGGACAAACTAACACATCAACTGCCCCAAAAGCCTTTTCAAAGTCTTGCTTAATCAGGGTACGGACTTTTTGCGCTTTCAAGTAGTACGCGTCATAATAGCCAGCGGAGAGGGCATAAGTGCCAATCATAATCCGGCGTTTGACTTCTGTACCAAAACCAGCGGCACGGGTACGAGTGTACATCGATAGCAGATTATCGGCATCAGGAGCGCGGTATCCATATTTTACGCCATCGTAACGAGCCAGGTTTGCTGATGCTTCTGATGGGGCAATGATGTAGTAAGTGGGTAAGCCATAGCGAAAACGAGGACAAGAAATTATGTGAATCTCTGCTCCCAAACTTTGTAGTTGATCTACTGCTTTGGTAACAGCTTGTTCTACTACAGCGTCTAAACCTTCACCAAAAGTTTCTTTAATGATACCAATTCTTAATTGACCTCTGGGTTTGAAGTCTGGTTTTAAGCTAGCAGCGTAATTAGGAATGGCAACTTTTAGGCTGGTAGAGTCTTTGGGATCGTGACCTGCGATCGCACTCAATAATATTGCAGCATCTTCTACTGTGTTTGCAAATGGCCCAATTTGATCCAAAGACGAAGCGTAAGCCACCAAACCATAACGAGAAACTAAACCATAAGTCGGTTTCATTCCCACCACA
>JBGTMK010000207.1:0-4542 GCA_041743605.1 Nostoc sp. | reverse complement strand
AAACCAAGCGATCGCTCTAATCACCCACCTAAATATTGTCTCAAATACATTATTCAACAAACCTGTTACCGGAGAAGGTAGCCACCCAGCAACCCAGTGCCACAATTGGCGCAGAACACTAAAAGTCTGAGTGTCTTCAATAGATGGCGGAATCAGGGGATGATTGGGAATGGGGTCAAAGGCAAACCAACCATATTTAGGAAAATACACTTCCGTCATCGCATAAGCGTCAGTATTACGGACAATATATAGCCCTGTAAATGGATTAAACTGTCCAGGACTAAACCCCGCTACTAATCGTGCTGGAATGCCAATGGAGCGCAGCATCACCGTGAGAACTGTCGAAAAATGGTCTGGATAGCCTCCTTTATACTTGAACAAAAAAGCCTCTACCAAGTCTTCTTTATCACTTAAATAAGGTAGATCTAAGGGATTTTGCGGAACAGAGTAGTTTTGCTTTAGGTATTGAGCTAAGTAGAGAGCCTTTTCATAGGGTGAATCTAGGCTTTTAGAAGACTTTGCAACTCGTTCACGATTGTAGTTGGCGAGTATTTCTTCGGTGCGTTGACGGACTTTTTCAGAAATTTCGGGAGGAATTTGCAGATAATGCTTCTTAATCTGTTGCGGATATTTTGTAGAAGCTTGACCTAATAAAGTGCGATCGCGGTATGGTACTTCGGAAATTACAGTGTAGGTGAGGCCTTCTGATAATTCCACAGGCGATCGCAATCCGTCTTCTTTATCAACTGCGATCATCGGTGTGGGAAAGTAAATCTCTTTGGGATAAGCCATCGTTGGAATTAGATTAGGCAAATCCGCCACCACTGTATAAGTTTGTACTATCTCCTGGGTTTTAGTAGTAATCAGAGGTGGGGGAAGAAAAATTTGGTAAGACCAAGGCGATCGCCTAATAGTCGTAACATCTTCATTTCGAGAAACTTCCCATCCCTTACCTGTATAACGGTCAAATCCTAGCACCCGCCAAAAACCCTCAGCTTGCGATCGCACCCGCATCACAACTTTAGGTTTCATCTCGCCACGCAAGTTTTGATTAATTTGGCTATTAAAACCGTAATAAAAGTTATTATCTACTTTTCCTGGTTGACCAGTTTGGTTTTGCCTCGTACCACCGCTACCACCGCCTTGACCATTACCATTGCCTTCGCGGACATAACCGGGATTAATGATACTACGTCCTGTGAAATTACCTTTTACTTGAATAGCAGAACTTACAGGAAAATTCCGTAATTGATAGCCAGGAAATCTCGGTAAAACAGCAAAAATTGCCAGTCCCAGACCGACAATTAGCAAAAAATTCAGAATTAAAAATTTAAAATTAAGAGTTGAAGAATTATTCTTATTGAATTTTTCCTTTTGAGTTTTTAATGGTTGCAAACCCAAGCGTGAGCGGTAATCTAATACTAAAGTTGGTAAAGCGATCGCTAAAAATAACAGCAATACAGGTGCAAATGCTAAAGTCTGACTTAGGGTTGCTGCCACACCCAATAAAATCAGTCCTATAACAATTGAATAGCCCAAATTTTTGCGGCGGGGTGTATCAAAGCTATGCAACAACTGGAGTTGAATTAATAACTCTGCCAAACTCAACCGTGTATCATTTAACTCCCCCACTAAGCGCCCAAAAAAAGCACCCAGTGCTACTAACATTCCGATGGCGATGCAGAACTTAACTGCAACATTGCGATCGCAGCGACGATAGTAACTCCAAATCGCCCCTACTACACTTAGGGGTAACGCCCAAAAACTAAATGAAGTCTCAGCTGCGATATCCGTCGCCACAATTCCCAAAATAACCAACGCTAGCACCAGCACCCGCAAGGAAATTGAATCTTCTACTTCTATCAAAGGCGACCCCTGCGGATTTTGCCGCCAGAAATTACCTACAGGGAGACGCCAAAACCGATTCATCCTGGATAAGTTAAACATTTGAGTCTAATGGAAGCAATGATGTAGATGCAACAGACACAATGCGGGGGACGTAATTGGCCACCCTACTACTGTGTCAAAAAAATGATAAATAGGGGGAGATCGGCGAAGTCAGAAGATACGGTGAGAGAGACGTGGAGACACGGAGAAACGATCAAATTTCTCCGTGTCCTTGTGTCTTTGTAATAACTGCTTCTCGTAGACACCCTAATGACCGCTTGTTGAAAAATAGGATGAGCTTCAAAACTAGGAAAATCCTCTTAATATATGTCGGCGTTGGGCGACGTAGTGTGCTAGCGGTGGTAATTTAAACTAAATCGTGGGATTAATGACGAACAACAATGGCTGTTGGTCTATTTCTGGAAACTCAACTTCTAGGGTATAAGTTGGGTTAAGTTGCTCGCAGCTTAACTCTACACTTAAGTATTCTGAAGTTGAAGATGTTGCCATTGCTAATGTGCCACTTCCCCGCAGCGTTAAAGTTCCTTTAACGGGTAACTCAGCTTGAACAAGTAACTTTGTAAGTTTACCTAGAGACTGATACTCTACTCTGATGTTCAAAGTACCAACACTAGTTAGCCATTCTCTTTCTACCACTGGACTGGTTGCTGAAAGTGGTAAGGTCAGATTTTCCAGCAGTTGTTTAGCCGCCAGCAACGACAAAGCCATCTGTTGACGCGGTTGTAAATCTGAGTAATCGCTCTGAATAGTGGGCATTGTCTCCAGAGTATTTACAGAGCGATAGGTGCTTCTTAGCACCAGTCCAGCTATGTCATTTAGTGCTTGAGACTCGTTGGGAAAAAAGTTCTCCACTACTTGAACTAATTTTGCCCCCAACGGCACTGAAGATGTCACCAAAGCCTGACACTGTTCTAACAATTGCTGGAAAACCCTTTCCGGTAAGCGAGTTGGCAAGGTCAACTTTGACTGTTGTACCATCCAACCCCACGTAGGAACGAGTGTCATTGACGGCTCATCAACAAAATCAGGATAATCGATTAATTGTGTTTCCCAGGGAAACAACGGTGGGTGGTCTTGGGCTTGGATTTGTAACCGATGCTTAAGGACAGCTTGAAAACGATCTTGCACAGTAGGAATTTCTCCCAGTTGAAAGGTCTGGGGCGTTCCTCCCAATTTTGGCTCACTGCTTTTTGAAGCGGTGGCTTCTTTAAGGAGGTTTTTTACCCCTTCATTTTCCTCACATTCTACCGATTGCTCGTTATTTTTGACATCATCTGTCAATAACCAATCGAGACACTGGTGTTGTAAGGATTCTGAGTCACTATTCATGAGTAGATGCACCTGATCCGGAAACTAATGAGTTACGAATTTCCCAAGCTTGCTCAAGAATCTTAAACCATCGCTTTTGAAGTTGTGCCATTGACAGCCCTAAAGTTTTTGCTATTTTTTCATCAGCTTGTCCTTGTTGTTTCAACTCTAATAAAGACCGTTGCTTATTGTCCAGCTGTGCTGTGTATATTTGCCATTGCTGGGGAGTTAAGCCCAAATTAGTGTGCAAAGAAGCTTCTAGCCACTCGTGAACTAATTCCCAACGGTGCAACAAGGCAAACCGAATCAAATGATACTTAAAGCGCTGCTGCAAATAATCTCTCTGACGAGGAGTTAAACCCAAAACCGACTCAATTTCCTGTGCTGATAAATCCTGGAGACGGAGGGAAAAGTAATCAGCGCAGTCAGATTGTTGTCGTTGTTCAAGATAATTCATTAATTCCGTAACGACAACGGAGCGCAAGGTGTCTTCTTCGGGTTCGGGTTCAGCTTGCGTCGCCATTGTGGAGCGTAATTGATGCACTGCTGGTTCTTCCCAAGAACCGTCACCTTCATTATTGCTACCTTCTGCGGCTTGTTCTATATCTACACTAGTTTCCGGGGGCTGCTGTTGGGAAAAAGTTTGTGCCCGAAGGATAATTAACTGCTGCTGACGGCCTGGTAAAGGAATGCGTCGCTTGCCGTAGCGCTCGGTAAATGCCATATACTCGGACAATTCCAAGAGTGTTTGGGGGCGATAAGTAGCACCAAGTTGATTTTCTCGCCGGAAAGCATTCAACGCTTCCAGATAAAAACTCTGGAGAAAATCTTCAATTATGGTCAACCGCCCTTGATAGCTCAATTGTCTCTGAGGGGGATTAATGTATCGATAAATAATTGCACTCAGAGTACTGTGTAATTCTACCCTGCCCCGATTTGAACCCAACTGATAGTACCTGAGACATTGTTGCAGTCGATGCCGAGCTAGGGTCATTGCCGAGCTTTCTACAGATCCAGAAGCTTGAATGCGTTTGCTTTCATGACAAATCCGGTAGACTTCGGTAGTAATACGTGTTGCGACATCGTGGCAATTTTTTTCCGAAGCTTTGGTTGACTGCTGAAACTCCTTGGACAGGAGTTGAAAGATCACCTCCACGCCTTTAGAATTGTCTCCCAGAACAGTTGCAGATGGAATAGTTGCGGTTGCGGCTGAATTCATAGTCTCGGTTTTCAAAAGACCCTAAGTATTTAAATACAACCTGTACGACTGTGGGTATTGGCTTTTTGAGTTTTACGTATAAGCTAAACGCAGACCAATCCGACATT
>JBGTMK010000206.1:0-1668 GCA_041743605.1 Nostoc sp. | reverse complement strand
CTTAATGAAGCTTGGGAGGCAGCGCGGATGTCTGGGTTTGCTGACGATGTTGCAGCCATGCCCATGTCTATGCATACTGTGATTAGTGAAGGAGGTGGCAATCTCTCTGGAGGACAACGACAACGGTTATTGATTGCCCGTGCTTTGGCATTAAAACCGCGCATTTTGTTATTCGATGAAGCTACCAGTGCGTTAGATAACAGAACCCAGGCGATTGTCAGTGAAAGCTTAGATAAGTTACAAGTTACCAGAATAGCGATCGCTCACCGACTTAGCACTATCCGCAACGCTGATCGCATTTATGTACTTCAGGCAGGACGGGTTGCACAACAAGGAACTTTTGAGGAACTTGCTGCTGTTGAAGGTCTATTTGCCCAGTTAATGGCTCGGCAAATGGCCTAGTTAAAGAAGCAGAAGCCCAAAGCGATCGCTTTGACCGGAAAGTTGAGAATGAATGGTAAGGAAAATCTTTCTAAACCCATTAATCCCTTGAAAGTTAGTGTCCCTGAAATCATCAGGGGGATGGCTTTTAGGTGTGAATGCGATCGCTCTATTCATCCTTGTGAAGCGTCGGTGTTAATTAATTACTCGTATCTCCAATACCTTCGCCAATTTACGAGGGTAAGTTGATGCACACAAACGGGACAGTTGTCTAAGAATGGCTTGATCGCTCTGCTGTTCCCTCGTAAAGTTTTGTAATGACTTGCGCGTTTTGCATAAAAACACCAGCCTTGGGAAGATACCAGAATAGATATTCCCTACTGGAGCGATCGCAGTGTGAAATGGCGAATGATTTCCCAAACAGAGATGACACTCTCAACCAGGAACTTCAAGTTTTATAAACAGCAAGGTTAATTCTATGTTTAATCCAGAAGACATTTTACAAGAACGTTATCAACTTGTTGAACGCCGAGGCAGGACAATTACTCGTCAAACCTGGCTGGCAAGAGATTTAAGCACTCAAGACAACGAGTTAGTCATTGTTAAAATTTTAGACTTTAGCTCAGAACTTCAGTGGCAACATTTCAATTTGTTTGAACGAGAAGCCGAAACCTTAAAATCACTGTCACATCCCTCTATTCCACGTTACTTAGATTATTTTGCGATAAATACACCAAATCTAAAAGGATTTGCTTTAGTACAGACTTATATTCCAGCGCAAACCCTTGAACAACACCTGAAGGCTGGTCGTACTTTTATGGAAATAGAAGTTAAAGAAATAGCCAAAGCAGTTTTAGAAATTCTCATTTATCTACACAAACAAAACCCTCCCGTTATCCATCGTGATCTAAAACCTAGCAATATTTTACTAACTAATCGCTCTGGTAATAGTGTAGGTCAAGTTTATTTAGTAGATTTTGGCTCCGTGCAGACAGTAGCAGCGAGCGAAGGCGGGACAATGACTGTGGTAGGAACTTACGGCTATATGCCACCAGAACAATTTGGTAGTCGTACAGTTCCGGCTTCGGATCTTTACAGTTTAGGTGCAATGTTGATTTATTTGGTGACAGGTACTCATCCAGCTGATGTATCCGCTCAATAAGTTGCGGTAAGCAAAAATTATTAGCGATTGTTGAATCAATCTACGAATCAGACAAATACCTTAACATTAAGCAATGCAAGCACAGGAATTGATGCACGTACAATTAAATATTGTAAGTGCAGTTT